>CAZNWB010000004.1:0-8673 GCA_964576535.1 uncultured bacterium
AGTGGAAAGTGTACCTGGCCCGGCAGGGCAGCCTGGACTACCAGATCTCCCGGGCCGGCTGGATCGGAGATTACGTGGATCCCAATACCTTCCTGGACATGTGGATCACCGGCGGTGGGAACAACCAGACCGCGTGGTCCAACAAGCGGTACGACGATCTGATCGCCCAGGCAGCTTGCAAGATCGTGAACGCCAAGGACCGGATGCAAACCCTGCGGGAGGCGGAAAAAATCCTCGTCGCGGACGAGGTGCCGATCATGCCCCTCTACACCTACGTCAACAAGGGCATGCTCAGCCGCCGGGTGAAGGGCTGGTGGCCCAACATTCTCGACCAGCATCCGCTGAAGTTCATCAGCCTGGAGCGGTGAGCCGTGCTCGGCTATATCCTCCGCCGGCTGGCGGAATTCCTGCCCGTCCTGTTCGTCATCGTCTCGCTGTCCTTCTTCTTGATGCGCCTGGCCCCGGGAGGGCCCTTTGACCAGGAGCGGGCACTCCCGGAGCAGGTGCGGGTCAACATCGAGGCCCGCTACCACCTAAATGAGCCGCTCTGGCGCCAATACCTGCAGTACCTCGGGGAGGTGGCGCGCGGCGACCTTGGTCCCTCCTTTCGCTATCCCGACCGTTCCGTCAATGAACTCCTTGGCCTCGGATTTCCCGTGTCGCTGACCCTGGGGCTCTGCGCCCTGGCGGTGGCCCTGAGCCTGGGAGGCATGGCCGGGGTCCTGGCCGGCCTGCGACGGAATTCTTTCTTCGACTACTTCACCATGTCCTTCGCCCTGTTCGGCGTTTCGGTCCCCAACTTCGTCCTCGGGCCGATCCTCATGCTGCTCTTCGCGCTGTGGCTACGATGGCTCCCGCTGGCGGGGTGGGGGACGTGGCGCCATGTGGTCCTGCCCTCGGTCACGCTGGGAATGTTCTATGCGGCATACGTCGCCCGCCTCACGCGGGCCGGCATGCTCGAGGTGATTCACCAGGACTTCATCCGGACCGCCCGAGCCAAGGGGCTCCGCGAGGCGGTGGTGGTCCTCAGACACGCCCTCCCCGGGGCGATCCTGCCCGTGGTGACGTATCTCGGCCCGGCGTCGGCCGCGGTCCTGACCGGGTCGGTGGTGGTGGAGACGATCTTCAGCATTCCCGGGGTCGGTCGCTACTTCGTGAGCGGCGCGCTGAACCGCGACTACACCATGGTCCTGGGGACGGTGGTCTTCTACAGCGTTCTGCTCTTGGCGTTTAACCTGGTGGTGGACATCTTATACGCCTATCTGGATCCACGGGTGGAGATCCGATGAGCAGTCGAGCGCCGAATGCCAAGCGCCAAGCGCCTCAGGCTGCGCCGGATATTCCGCATTCCGCATTCCCCATTCCGCATTCGCCAACGTGGGGATCATCGCCGTGGCATGACGCCTTCAGGCGGCTGCGGCGGAATCGGTTTGCCGTGCTGGGGCTCGCCGTGCTGCTGACCTTTGTCCTGGCAGCGGTTGTGGCGCCGTGGATCGCGCCCTTTCCCTTTGACAAGACAGACCTGCGCTACGGCGCGAAGCCCCCAAGCCGCCTCCACGTCCTGGGGACGGACGAACTGGGCCGGGATCTCTTCACGCGCATCCTGTATGGGGCACGCATCTCCTTCGCGGTAGGGATCCTGGCCACGCTGGTGAGCCTGACCATCGGGGTGACCTACGGCTGCGTGGCCGGATACGCGGGGGGGAGACTGGATCACCTGATGATGCGGATCGTGGACATTCTGTACGGGCTGCCCTTCATGTTCTTCGTGATCATCCTGATGGTGATCTTCGGCCGCAACATCCTGAACCTGTTCGTGGCTCTCGGGGCGGTTCAGTGGCTGACCATGTCCCGCATCGTGCGGGGGCAGGTCCTCAGCCTCAAGGCCCGCGAGTTCGTCCTCTCAGCCCAGGCCGTTGGGGCCTCTCCGCTCCGCCTCCTCGTGCGACATGTGCTTCCCAACGCCGTGGGGCCCATCGTCGTTTATGCCACGCTGACAGTTCCAGCGGTCATGCTGGAAGAGGCGTTCTTGAGCTTCCTGGGTCTGGGGGTTCAGCCGCCCATGGCGAGTTGGGGCTCGCTGGCGTCCGAGGGAGCGGCCGCGATGGAGACCTACCCGTGGATGATTCTGTTTCCCGGAATATCCTTGACAGTGACGTTACTGTCTTTGAACTTTTTTGGTGACGGCCTCCGAGACGCCTTGGATCCCCAAATCTCCTTCCGCCACTGAGGAGCGGCTGCCGGGCACTCGCGGCTCCGACCGGCTCCCCTCGCGAGGCCTTTTGTTTGGGGGCGGCCTCCGGGACATCTTGGAGTCGCGAAATGCCACCCTGGCGGCAAGGCAGAGTGGCCGCCCGCGAATGGGGCGAGGCAGGGCGGCAGCGGCATTTTGGGGCTTGAACTGGCTGGGGGACGATGCTAGACTGACGCGCGCTTTGCCCATAGAATCTCACGTGAAAGGTGATCCATGAGTGGCATTCCCGGGAGTCGGAACGGGGTCCTCCTGCAGATCGACGCCCTGGAGACCCATTTCCAAACCGAGGCGGGTACGGTCAAGGCCGTAGACGGCGTGAGCCTGACGGTCCGCAAGGGAGAGACTCTGGGCATCGTGGGAGAGTCGGGGTGCGGAAAGAGCGTCACGGCCCTCTCTATCCTGCGGCTTATCCCGAATCCCCCAGGGAAGATCGTGGGCGGCCGGATCCTGCTGGAGGGGCGGGATCTGCTGACCTTGCCCGAGAACGAGATGCGGAAGGTCCGGGGGGCCTCCATCTCGATGATCTTCCAGGAGCCCATGACCTCTCTGAACCCGGTCTTCACCGTCGGGGACCAGATCGCCGAGGGGATCCGCCTGCATCAGCGCCTCTCGAAGCGGGAGTCGTGGAACAAGGCCATCGAGATGCTGCGCGTCGTCCGCATCCCGGATCCGGAGCGTCGGGTGGGGGAATACCCGCACCAGATGTCGGGCGGCATGCGCCAGCGGGTCATGATCGCCATGGCCCTGTCCTGTAACCCGCACCTCCTCATCGCGGACGAGCCCACCACGGCGCTGGACGTGACCATCCAGGCCCAGATCCTGGAACTCCTGAACCAGCTCAAGGCCGAGCTGGGGATGGCGGTGATGCTCATCACCCACGACCTGGGCGTCGTGGCGGACACGGCGGCGCGCGTGGCGGTGATGTATGCCGGCCGGGTGGTGGAGGAAGCCCCGGTCCACGAGCTGTTCGCGAACCCCCTGCACCCCTACACGCAGGGCCTGCTGAATTCCATTCCCCGCCTGGAGAAGACAGAACGCCGGGCCCGCCTCCAGGCCATCCCAGGGATGGTGCCCGACATGCTGGACCTGCCGCCGGGATGCAAGTTCCAGGCACGCTGCGCCAAGATCTTCGAACCCTGCCGCGGCGAAGAGCCCCAGCTGAAGACGGTGGGGAATGATCACCGTGTTCGCTGCTACCTCTACTGAGGAAAGCCCTGCATGCCCAACGACACGATCCTCCAGGTCCGCGACTTGGTAAAGTACTTCGACATCAAACGGGGGTTCTTTTGGGGCGAGGCCGCCAAGGTCCACGCCGTGGACGGGGTGACCTTTGACCTCAAGCATGGCGAGACGCTGGGGCTCGTGGGCGAATCGGGCTGCGGCAAGTCCACGACCGGGCGCCTGATCCTGCGCCTGATCGAGCCCACCTCGGGCGAGGTGATCTTCGAGAACGTCCCCATCTTCCAGGCCGACAAGGCCCAGATGCGGCGCCTGCGGCAGAAGATGCAGATCATCTTCCAGGATCCCTATTCCTCGCTGAACCCACGCATGACGGTGGAGCAGATCGTGGGTGAGGGCATCGTGATCCACAAGCTCTGCCAGACCAGGGCGGAGCGGCGGGAGCGGGTGGCGGACCTTCTCCAGAAGGTCGGGCTGAGCCCGGAACAGATGCAGCGCTATCCCCACGAGTTCAGCGGCGGGCAGCGCCAGCGCGTGGGGATCGCCCGGGCGCTGGCGGTCAACCCCGAGCTCATCATCGCCGACGAGCCCATCTCGGCCCTCGACGTCTCCATCCAGGCGCAGGTCATCAACCTGCTGGAAGATCTCCAGGAGCAGTTCGACCTGACCTATCTCTTCATCGCCCATGACCTCCGGGTGGTGGAGCACATCAGCGACCGCGTCGCGGTGATGTACCTCGGGCAGATCGTGGAGCTGGCGGACAGCCAGGAGCTGTACGCCAAGCCGCTCCACCCGTACACCGAGGCCCTCCTCTCGGCCATCCCGATTCCCGATCCTACCACCAAGCGTCAGCGGATCATCCTGGAAGGGGACCCCCCGAGCCCGATCCACCCGCCCAAGGGATGCCGGTTCCATACGCGCTGCCACAAGCGCTTCGACCGCTGCGACAAGGAGGAGCCCGTGCTGCGCGAGGTCGCGCCGCGGCACTGGGTCTCCTGCCATCTCTACTGAGGTCATCCGAACCTTGCCCGCCGCACGGGATCGGACATGCCCAAGCTCAAGCTCGTGACATTCGGCTGCCAGGCGAACGAGCTGGACTCCGCCCGCATCGCCGGAATCCTCGCGCGGCAGGGCTATATCCTGACGGAGGACGAGGCCGAGGCGGACCTGATCATCCTGAACGGCTGCAGCATCCGCGAGAAGGCCGAGCACAAGCTGTTCAGCCGTCTCGGGACCCTCCAGGCGCTGAAGGCCAACAATCCCCGGTTGCGCCTGGGGGTGGCGGGGTGTCTGGCGCAGCGGGAAGGCGACGCGCTCCTCAAGCGATTCCCGTACCTGGACCTGGTCGTCGGGAACGGGGAGCACCTGGCGGAGATCCCCCAGCTCCTGGCCATCAAGCCCGGTCAGCCCGCGGTGGCTGCGGCCGAACCGGTGGGCCTCTTCCCCGAGGACGTCGAGGTGCACCGGGACAGCCGCATCCGGGCCTGGGTGGGCATCATGGAAGGCTGTGACAACTTCTGTGCCTTTTGCGTGGTGCCCTTCACGCGGGGGCGAGAGCGCAGCCGCAACCCCGACGACATCCTGCGCGAGGTGCTCGCCCTCCGCGGAGCGGGGTATCGCGAGATCACGCTGCTCGGCCAGACCGTGAACTCCTACGGGAAGAAACTCGAACCCCCGGTCCCGTTCGCCGAACTCCTGCGCCGGATCGACGCCGCCGTGGGCGCCGGCATGCGTGTGCGTTTCATGACGTCCTTCCCGCCCGATGTGACGCCAGCCCTGGCCGAGGCCATGGCTATCCTGCCGAGCGTCTGCGAACACATCCACCTACCGGTGCAAGCCGGTTCCAACCAGACCCTCAGCCGGATGAAGCGGACCTACACGCGCGAGGAGTACCTGGAGAAGGTGGCGATGCTTCGGGCGGCGGCCCCGGACCTGGCCATCACGACCGACATCATCGTGGGATTCCCGGGCGAGGCGGATGCGGACTTCGCGGAGACCCTGACGCTCATGGAAGCGGTGGGGTTCGACGGCTGCTTCGCGTTCAAGTTCTCGCCGCGTCCTGGAACTCCGGCTGCGGAGCTCTCGGATCAGGTCTCAGAGCCGGTGAGGACCGCCCGCCTCAGCCGCGTCCTGGAACTTCAGAACCGGCTCTCTCTCCAGCAAAACCTGGGACTGATGGGGCAGGCGGTGGAGGTCTTGGTGGATCGCGACCTCAGCAAGCGGGATTCAGGCCTCGCCGCGGGTCGAACCCGCCAGAACAAGATCGTTCACTTCCGAGGGGGCGAGGTGGAGGAGGGAAATATGGTACGTGTCGAGATCACGGAGGCCACGTCGCATCACTTGAAGGGTGTCCTTATTGCTTCTTCGTAACTAGCTAAAAATACATTGACATCAGGTTTCGGCGTTCGTATGATACGTCGCTAATAAGAGCGTAATACGTGCGGAGGACTCATGGCCAAGTTTAGCTTCCGCAAGCGAAGTACCGAAGAAGAAGGACTTCCTGGGGAGGAGGCTGACTCTATGGCTGATGATTCCAGCGGGCGCAGAGGAGGTACACGACGGATCCTGATCCTTCTCGTACTTGGTGTGGTGCTGATCGGTGGATGGTACCTCGGCAATCAACTGCTCCTGGCACCCCCCCCACCGCCTCCGCCATCGCCTCCGATTGCCAGCCCGGTGCGTCCGGCTGCTCCGACCCCAGCACCGAGGCCGGCGCCGCAGCCACCTGTTCCGGTTGCACCGACCAAGGAAGTTGCCCCGACCCCCGCCCCTCCGGCGAAGCCACCAGCCATACAAATGGCCAAGCCGGCAGCCCCATCGCCCCCCCCGGCGAAGGCTCCCGCCAAGAAGGAAGAGGCGAAACCGGTTGCGCCGGCGGAGGCACCCCCGGCCAAGATGGAAGCCAAGGCGCCGACCAAGGGGGCCCCGGTTGCGCCCGCGAAGTACAGCCTGCAGGTCGGGGCGATGGTGATGCAGCAGAACGCGGATGCGCTGAAGCAGAAGCTGGGCGCCAGCGGCTTCCCGGCCACCGTTCGCAAGGGGACGGCCCCCGTGAAAAGGCAAACCGTCACGGTGGGGGATCCGACCAGCAAGCCCGAGGCGGAGGAGCTGGCCCGCCGGTTGAACGTCGATGGCTTCCCCTCTCAACTGGTGGCCGTCGGGGCAAAGTACACGCCGCAAATCGGCGCGTTCTTCAATCTGGATGAGGCGATCGACCTGGCGCGGGAGCTCCAGAAGAAGAACTATCCCCCGAAGATCACCTCCAAGCCTGCCAAGACGACCGTGTTCCAAGTGCGGCACGGACGGTTTGACTCCCGGGCTGCCGCCGTGAAGCGAGGGGAGGAACTCAAGCGCAAGGGCTTCAATTCCATGGTCGTTCAGGACTGAGTCCCGACCTCGTGTTCCAGATAATCGACGGACCTGCCGGCCAGACCAGGCAAGGGGGGAAGGAGGTGGGATGAGTGACCAAGGCAGATATCGCATCGCTGGTTGCTGAAAAGGGCCTGACGAAGAAACAGGCCATGGAAGCCGTCGAGGCGACCCTGGAGATCATCAAGAATGCCTTGCGCCGTGGTGAGAAGATCCAGTTGGTGGGATTCGGATCCTTTCAAGTCAAGGCGAAGCGGGCGCGGAAGGGTCGAAATCCCCAGACCGGATCGGAAATCACCATCACCGCGCGGAAGGTGCTGAAGTTCAAGCCCGGCAAGGCGTTGCATCAGACGGTCAACGCCGCCGTGGCGACGCAGGACAATGTCTAGACCCCCCCGGAGCCAGCAGGACCCTGCACCTGGCAGCGTTCCCTCACGGGAGCGAACGGCTCAGACCCCGGTTGACATCCCGCCTGAGGTTCCAGATCGCCTTTACTTCCGGATCGGCGAGGTTTCGAGTATCACGGGAGTGCCGCCGTACGTCCTTCGGTATTGGGAGAGCGAGTTCCCGGCCCTGCAGCCGCGGAAGAGCGGCGGGGGACAACGGTTGTACCGGAAGCGGGACGTGGCGTTGGTCCTGGAGGTCAAGAAGCTACTGTACCAGGAGCGGTACACGGTGGCAGGCGCGCGGAAGCGCCTGACCGAGCGGGAGGATCGCGCCCGGCGCTTGGAAGCGCGCGCCGTGCTCCAGCGGTTACGAGCTGGTTTGGAGGGCATCCTCAAGCAACTCACGTGACCCCGATACGTGGCGGGTCGGCCTTCATGCCATATGGCTGCCATTGATTCCCCCCGGTGGATCACCGATCTGCCGGGGGGTTCCTGTTTCATGCGGCCCGAGAATGAATATTGGTGAAACTCGGGCCGTCGGTAGGTAGTATTATATGGTAAGGAGGCATGCCGCCGACCCGTAGCCCGCTGCCCTGATTGACGGCGAATCCCCCGCGGGTCGGCCCGGGCGGCCGGGAGGTTCCAGATGAAAAAAGGCGTTGCGCTGCTGCTCAGTCTGGTCCTTGTCGTCCTGGTGGTCGGCATGGCAGAGGCCGGCGGGCCCTACTACGGATACCGCGGGTACCGCCCCGGGTACGGCTACTATCCGAGAACGACGTTCAGCTTCGGTTTCAACTTTTTGGTCCCCTTTTACCCGTATCCCTCCGGGAACTACGTTCCCGGGTACTCCGTTCCGATGTACGCCCCGCCGCCCATGTACGTCCCCCAGTGCACCATCTACAACACCCCGGGCACCTATCGCCAGGTCCCGTGGTACACCGAGCCGGGTGGAATCACCACGTTCCGCCAGGAGTGGGTCCCGCCGACCACCACGCAAGTCTGCCAGTAAGGACCGGGCCCGCCCGATACTCTCCTTGCCCGATTGTGCGGCGAAGGGTGAAACCCACGCCTGGATCCGCGGTGCCCAGCGCATCCGCCGGTGTGGTACCATTTGCCCGGTCCTCCGGCTCGGTCCCTTTCGAACCGACGAATGATCAGGCCCCCTCATTTCAGGGTCTCTGGGTCGTCCGGAGGAAGCGGGGCACGTCCTTAGGCACTCCATGGGTTTCTGGGCTTGACGGATATGACGGAAGGGTGTAACTTTACACGGGTTTTCAGAGGGTTAGAGCATTCGGGGCGTGGCGCAGTCTGGGAGGCGCATCCCGGACGGGGGCGGGAGGGTCAGCCAGGGCGGCACGCCCTGCGGATGAATCGAGGCAGGCAAGTATCGGGGCGTGGCGCAGCCTGGTAGCGCATCCCGCACGGGAGGTGCGGGAGGGTCAGCCAGGGCGGCACGCCCTGGGATATAGCGGCAGGAGAGTAAGA
>CAZNWB010000004.1:8773-76700 GCA_964576535.1 uncultured bacterium
GCGGGAGGGTCAGCCAGGGCGGCACGCCCTGGGATATAGCGGCAGGAGAGTAAGATCGGGGCGTGGCGCAGCCTGGTAGCGCACTGGCATGGGGGGCATAGGAGCAAATGCGGACCCCTCGGTAACTCGCGGAGTTATCGAGGGGTTTTTCTTTTCATCTTGGCTAGCGGGGGGTGGGTTTGGGTGGGTTCTAGGTGGTCGCGGGCACAATTGTGGGCACAGTAGGGGGGCGTTCCTCTTTTCGACTTGACAGGCTACTTAGCGTAAGGTTAAGGTTGCCTTGGCATGCGCCGAAAACAGCCCCCGCTGCCGCCGCCCAAAACGCGGCACGAGGCACTCCGGGTCTTTCGGGAAGCTCTTGCCGACGGCTTCGTTGAACGGACCGACTACACCAAGCGGAGAATGACGGAGCGCAAGGTTGACGATGCCGACTTGCCCTCGGTAGCGAAGACTGGGATTTGCTGGGAAGGGGAGTTCCATATGAAGACCGGTGATTATCGCTATCGCGTGGAGGGTTATGACGGAAATCGCCATACTGTTGCCGTCGTGTTTGAAATTCTGGGACCGAAGGCGGTCAGGCTCATCACGGTGTTTAGGCCGAGGAGGGAGCCAAAATGACCTGTCGCCAGTGCGGAAAGCCTATGAAGGCTGATACGCGACCCTATCACTACACTGAGTCGGGGCTGGACAACGTCTACCTAATTGGGATCCCCCGTTTCGTATGCGACAACGGTCACGAAACCGTTCGGATTCCTCACATGGTCGAGCTCCACGCCAAGCTTGGTGAAGCGATCCTGAAGAAGCCGGCGCTGCTGACTGGTCAGGAGATGCGCTTCCTACGGAAGCAGAGCGGTCTGCTGGCCCGCGATGTTGCCGAGCAGCTCGGGGTGAGCCCGATTCAAGTCAGCCGATGGGAGAACGACAAAAGCAGAGTTCCTATCGCCCGCGACAAGCTATTTCGGTTGATTCTTGTGCGCCGACTCGAAGAGCAGGTCAAGAAAATACTCATCCCGCGTTACCTGGATTTCTTGAACCAACTCCCGAGCAAGCCGGCCGCGGAGCCAGAAATTCGGTTGAACCCGAAAGCTTGGCAGCGTCCTCAAAGCCCACTTGCCGCAGCCCTGACGGCCTAATATCGCGGGCGCGGACTGGATGGTGGCGGCCTGACGAGAGGCCGACGCAATTTTTTGCTTGCAATGTCTGAGCGGATCTAGTAAAAGGGCACTTATGAGCGTCGCCTCCAGTTCTTGGGACCAGGTTATCCACCGAAAGATTCGGGTGCTCGACGTGGGATTGTTCCTGAGTGCCATGGAGCGCGCCCAGCAGTGCGCTCCTCATGACCAACGGAAGCACATCGACCCTGTCGTGAAGGAGCTGCGAAGCCAGGTTGAATTGAAAAGGCGACGGTAGGGTTAGTTTCCCCAAGTCCGCCGCACGACGTCCTGCTCTTCTGAGCCTCGCGCCGTGCCTCCTTGGGTTCAAGGAGGTTTCGATGGACGGCGTTGCTGTTTCTGCCCGCAAGCCTCCAAGCCTCATTCGCCTCGCCAGACAACTATCCGGACGCTCTCTGACCGAGGTCGCCCGAGAACTCGGCGTCACCCCGGGGCATCTCTGCAAGATTGAAAAAGGCGAGCGCGCCGCCGGGCGGGACCTTGCCGTCCGACTGGTGAATCTCTTCATCGGGGGCGGCGCGCCGTGAACACTCCCCACCTCGCGGCCGCGCTCGGCACGAGGGCACGGCGATGACGACGCCCCACGAGGTCATCGCCCGGCCGGATGACTCCGCTCCATTTGTTATCGGCGCTATCCTTCAGCATGCGGAAGCCCTTCCGAAGATCAGGACCGTCCTTCACCCTGACGATTTTCCCTTTGAACCGCATAAGCTCATTTTTTCTGCCTCTCTCCGGGTCGCTGAACGAGGGGATCCCGTTGACCTTGCAACGGTCGTAAAGGAACTCGCGAGCGCCGGCCAACTCGAACGCGCGGGCGGCTGGCAAGAGGCGGAGCGGCTGGCCTCCCTTTTCTGCCCTCTCGGCAACCTTATCGGGCACGCGCGAATCGTGAGGGAATTGGCGATTGGCCAGAGGGCCGGGGCCATCGGCCTCACCCTCCATGAGCAGGTAAAACAAAACGGCCACGATGCGGGAGCGCGTATCGCCGAGGCCGTCACCCGCTTGACCATCCTGGGGAAATCCCTGACGCCCGCCAGTCCGTCCGTCGGCCTCTCCCTCGAATCGCCCGTGGCCATTCTGCGAAAATCTCGGAACCAAGGGGAGCCGGTTTCGACAGGGATCGCCCCATTGGACGAGCGCCTCCGTGGCGGTCTTCGGACCGCGAGGATCCTGGTGGTGGGCGCGCCTCCTGGAACGGGGAAGACTTCGCTCATGGTCCAGCTTGGCCGGGAAATGGGGGAGCGCGGTTGTGCCGTGGCGTACCTGCCGCCGGATGAGGGCAATGAACCGCCAAGTGTCAGGCTTGGCCAGCAACTCGGGTATGAACGGGACCTCCTCCAGAGTGGGCACGAGCCGACGCTCAATGCGATGGAGCGGGAGATCGAGGCCCTTCACCTCAAGTTTCCAGAGCCGACCGAGGAGGACGGGACCATTGAGGGCACCGTGGAAGCCCTGGTCCGCGACTTTCCTGACCTCCGAAAAGTTTTCATTCTGGATTCGATCCAAACCGCGCGCACACGCGAGACGGGCGAAGAATACCATTCCCCCCGTGAGCGCGTTGAGCGAAATGCCCGCACGGTTCGGCGGCTGACCAATGATTGCAACCTCATGACCATTTATGTGAGCGAAATGGCCCGCGGCTGGTATCGAGCACGTAAGGAAGATGAACGCTCCGCGGACCTGGCGGCCTTTGCTGAGACACGCGCCATAGAGTTTACGGCCGATGTCCTCTTGACGCTCCGGGCGAGCGAGGAGGACCCCGATCTGGTGACGGTGCGGCTCCCAAAGAACCGATTGGGGGGCCGGGCGCCATTCCTGATGCGGCTGGACCGGAAGCGGGCCATGTTCACGGTGGTGGACGGAGATCCAACTCAGGGGATGAGGGATACAGCCCGAGTCGCGCTTGTCGAGCACCAACGGGGAGAAATTATGCGGGCACTCCAGCAGCAGCCACGGCTGACGACCTCGCAACTCTCCCAAGCGGTTGGTGGACAACGGCAGGCCTTCCTAGAGGCGCTCCGGCAATTGAAGGAGGGCGGGTTGGTGACGTGGAAGCCAGAAGGGCGGACTGTGGTGTATCATTTGTGTGAGGTGCCAGGGTGAAGAGGTTCCGAGGTTCCGACGAGGTTCCGACGAGGTTCCCGGAACCAGGTTCCGAGGTTCCCGCACTATATAGGAGTGCGGAACCTGGGAACCACGTCAGCAACCCTGTCTTTCCCTGCCGGGGAACCCTCCAGCCGACCTGGAGGCACCTGTGAGTCAAGACCAACCCCTCTTGCATGCCCGCCGGCCACCCGGGAGACCTCGCAAAGTTGGGCACAGTCCGGGCACAGCGGCAGGGCAAGAGGCCATAAACACGGGCAAAGTAGGCAGCACACTGGCTTGGCAA
Source organism: uncultured bacterium (assembly GCA_964576535.1). Classification (GTDB taxonomy): domain Bacteria; phylum Methylomirabilota; class Methylomirabilia; order Methylomirabilales; family 2-02-FULL-66-22; genus 2-02-FULL-66-22. Next base: position 12,335 of record CAZNWB010000004.1, read on the forward strand.
GCCATAGCGCCAGTTTCTCCGAGGCTCCTAGACCTCAAGGGGGCGGCGGCCTACCTGGGGGTGAGCCCGTGGACGGTGCGGGACCTGGAGACGGCTGGCTCGCTCCGGCGCGTCAGGATCCCGCTGGAAAACGGGAAAGAGTTGCGAAAGCTGGCCTTCGACCGTCAGGACCTGGACCGACTGATCGAGGCGTGGAAGGACCCTCATGGGTAAGCACGCATTGAAAGAGCGCATGCCGAGGGTTCTACCAGACCACCGAAGCGCAGAGGCCGCGCGGCTTAGGACTGTTTATTGCGAAGTGATGGAGAAACTTCCGAACGCTCCAGCGCCTGCCCGTCGGATTGGGCTTATGTGCGCAGAAGCCTGGCGGGACTATGAGGACCTAGGGGTCCAGATCGCCAGTGCGAAGAAGAACAGGCGAAGTGCCCTGGACATTCGCCGCCTCAAGAAAGAGCGCCGCCTGGCCGCTGGTCATTACCTGGGCGGCCTGCGAGCGCTCGGGGCGCTCACCAGTAACAACGGCGACGGGAAGGGCCTGGACCTCGCGGCGGAGTTGGCCAAGCAGGGGCTCGACACATGACCATCACCGAGTTCCTCGATCGTCTCCGCTGGATTGACGGGACGCCGCTCCGCGATTGCCTTGAACCCTATCGCCGCCGGATCTTCGAGCAGGCGTTCGAGGAGGATGGTCCGGGCTTCCGTTACAACCTGATCCTGTGCGGGCGGGCAAAGAAGAACTGGAAGTCCGCCGATCTCATCCTGGCCCTGCTCTGGGCGCTCCTCAAACCGGGGCCTGGGCGCAAGGAATGCTTCCTCGTTGCCTTCGACGAGGACCAGGCGGCCAATGACCTCACGCTCCTCAAGCTCCTCATTCGAGCGAATTCCGCTCTGGGCAAAGTCCTCTCTATGCGCCAGAACATCGTGAGCCGGAGAGACGGGCGGGGCTTCGCCGAAGTCCTCCCGGGCCAGTCCCACTTGGGCGAGCACGGGCGCACGTTCCGCTTCCTCGGCATTGACGAGATCCACACGCAGAAGACCTGGGACCTCCTCGAAGCCTTGCAGCCCGACCCGACGCGCCTGGACACGCAGACCTGGATCACGTCCTATGCCTCAATTTATCACCGACCGGGAATTCCCCTGTTCGATTTGCGCGCCGCTGGCCGCGCTGGCACCGATCCACGCATGTTCTTCTCCTGGTACGCCGCCGACTACACGACCGACCCCGCCTTCGCCGAGGCCGACCCGGAGACGCGGGCCAACCCCTCACGCGATTCCTGGGCGGACCAGGGCTACCTGGAGCAGCAGCAGCGCCGCCTCCCCGCGCACAAGTACCGCCGCCTGCATCTGAATCTCCCCGGCCTCCCCGAGGGCTCCGCGTTCCAACCCGAGCCCGTGATGAACGCCATGGACCGAAGTTCTCACGAGCGACCGCCCGAGCCCGGCATCGAATACCGCGCCTTTGTGGATATGTCCGGCGGTTCCTCGGACGATGCCGTCCTGGCCATCGGCTACCAGGATCCCGACGGCCGCGCGATCGTGGCCCGTGTGCTGAATCAGGGCCCGCCGCCGCCCTTCGACCCGCGCAAGGCGGTTGACCGCTTTGCCACCGTCCTCAAGGAGTACGGCATCGCCTGGGTGACGGGTGACAATTACGCCGGGCAGACCTTCAAGTCCGACTTCGAGGAGCGGGGCATCGCCTACGAGGTGGCGGGCCGGAGCAAATCGAAGTTGTACGAAGCCCTGGAGCCGCACCTCAACGGCTTCCGCGTCCTCCTCCCGAACATCGCCGAAATTGAGCAGCAACTCCTCGGCCTCGTCTGGCGCGGGGGCAAGATTGACCATCCCGGGGGTGAGCACGATGACTACGCCAACGCCGTCGCCGGCCTCGTCCATGTCCTCCTCGGCTCGCAAGCGCAGGAACTTTACATCTCGGGCCTCGGTGACTCGCTTCCCGGGCGCAGTGTCGATGAAATCCAGGCCGCTGCTGACGAGTCCTTTCGCATCAAGTCGGAGGTGGGCCGCGAGCGAATCGAAGCCGGGTGCCGCAAAATGGGCGCGTGGTTTCCAGGAGATTGAAGTCATGGACCACACCGGAATTCTGCCCGCGCTCGGTTGGCTTCCCACCGACCATGCGACGGCCTGCGTTCTCCAGCTCGGGCGGCTGGATGCACTGATCGCTGATCTTCAGGCACTCCCGCCCGGCGATCCGCAGGCGGCCGCGAAACTTCACCAGGCGTTTTGCGACGCATCGGCCCTTTACCACGAATCAGCCGGACACGCAGCCGGCGGGAGACCGGACCTTTGGTATCTCTCCATGGTGGGGACGCTGAACACGCTTGCGATGCGGCACCAGCTCGAACAATCGCCGATGCCGTGGGAGCCGTCAGGATGAAGAAGCCGAAGAAACCCGCACCACCGAAACCAATTCACCGCCCGCAGCGGTTCACGGATGCAATTGTCACGAAGGGGAAATGAAATGAGCCAGGTGATGTCGAACGTCAAGCAGTGGGTCGGAACGATCACCGCGACGAGCGCGATGGGCGACGAATGCGAAATGACGGTCAGCACCGGCAATCTTGATCGGCAAAATGATCGCGTGATCCCGGGGGGGGCGGACCTGTCGGGCTTCATGCGGAACCCGACGCTCCTGTGGGCCCATGACTATTCTCAAATTCCCATCGGCTCAGTAACGGCACTGGATGTCGGGCCGTCGGGCATCCGGGCTCGCTGGCGCTGGAACGAACAGGACGAACTCGGCGCCAGAGTGAAGCGGGCGTGGGATGGCGGATTTATCCGAGGAGCGAGCATCGGCTTTCAACCTCTGGAATTCGAGCGGAATCCGGAGGGGGGGCTAGATTATACGCGCTGGAGTCTCCTGGAAATTTCCCTGGCCCCGGTTCCGGCCAATGCTGAAGCGGTCCGCGCTTTCAAGCATCTCAAGCTGTGGCCGGAGAAAACCGGGCTGGGCGTCGATTGGGCGGGCTATCAGAAATGGTTCGAGAGTTCGCCCGCCCCGGGAGGCACGCGACAGAATGAGAGGAGGACACCGGTGGATCAAGAGTTTGAGAAGATGGACCAAAGGCACGCCGTCATCCAGATGGCCAGCGATGCTTGGGACCGCGTTGATCCTCGGCATGCGGGCGCGGGCACCGTGGTTGCAAGGCCGGACCTCGCTTCGCTCGACGCGGGATTTATTCCCAAAGAGTGTCGCGGCGGCGCCGGGCTGAATCCGGCTCAACGGGCGGTGTTCGACGCGCAACTCGTGTTTGCCAGAACGGGCGGCGCGGCCCGAGCCCACAGAGGAAATCTGACCGGAGGGGGCGGGATCGACATCGACCCCGGGACGGTGACCGAGGTGGTGCGGGGCATCGTCGCGAAACTCATGCAGGGCCTCGGGCCGAAGATCGACCAACAGGTTCGCGCAGCCCTGGCCCGCGCACGCGGCCGGATCGACTGACCCAACAACTGGACCAGGAGGAGGTACATCATGGGACTATTCACGGGCACTGTGAGTGACACTCAGGACGTGATGGTGGACGAGATCGAGACCGTCGCCCAGGCGAAGGCCATCGTACTGCAAGCCCGGGAGCGGCTGGCCGCGGCGAAGATTGGGGCCGCAAGGTTCCGGCCCGGGACGATGACAATAGCCGCCGCCACGGCCGCAGAGGAACTGGAAGCCGCATCCGAGGCGCTTCCCGTTGCCGAGCAGAACCTCGAGACGATCCGCAATCGAGAGCGGCATCGGATTCGGCGGGAGCGATCGCCCGGCGAGCGGGAACTTCGCCGAAGTCTGCTGGCCGCACTCGAAGGGGCCCGAGCCCGGCTCGCCGTATTGCAGGCATATAAGGACGAGACCGACCGCCTCACTGACGGGCGCCCGAATTTCGAGGTCGATCCGAGCCGCGATTGGCCGGAAATTCTGAGTCTGGACGATTGGCGCGAGGCGAATGAGCGTGAAGGGTTACTTTGAGCGCGGGGAGTCAACGGGCCGCCGGGGCTGGCGCCCGAAATGACCTGTCCTGGATCCCCGCGGGCTGCCTCGCCGTAATGACTGACGCGAGGCGGCTACTCCGTTCGGGATAGGACAGCCCCAAGGGCCTGGGGCGGGAAGGTGCGGGCCGACTCGCCCCGGGTTCTCTTCCTCACGAGGGGAATATCGCGAGGCGGAGTTGGCCCCCGGTGTCCCCGGTGCGGACTGCGGGAGGAAACGTGAAGCAGCCCGAGCTGGCCTTTCGAGGCTTCGAGTTCTGTGACGGCTGCGGGGCCAAGCTGGAGCCGGAGTCGCGCCTGTCGGGCCTTTGCCCGGCCTGTCAGGAGAAGGCCATGGAGCACGCCAGGCCGAAGGCTAGACAGGGGGCGCCAGTGTAGGCTATCGTTCAGGCTCAGACAGCCGTAGGAATGCCCTCCGGTTCGCGCCCAGGAGGGCGTTTTGCGGCCTAGCAGGCGTTAAAACGGAAAAGAGCTATCTAAGCATGGCCTCCGCTCTCTGCGAGCATTGTCAGGCCGAATTGCCCGAGAGCACGCAGCGGCGCCGGTTCTGTAACGCCAAGTGCCGGGCGGCGGCGTGGCAAGCTCAGCGGCGGCGGGAACTGTCCCTGGCCTTGGAGGAGCTGGGGCGGGCGGCGAAGCGACTGGAGCGGATCTCCCGGCGGGAGGTGAGCAGGTGAGTCTGACAGCAACCGGCGCATTGGAATGAAGGAGGGATTGCCATGCAATCCTCAAGAATGTCCAAGATACGGGAAGGGGCCGCTCAGGCGCTCTCTTACGTAGGTGTGATTCTCGCACTTTCCGTCTTTGCGCTTGGAGTTCTCGGAGGTGGCCTCTATTTCGTCGTGATTCTCCTCACTGAGGGGCGGGATGGTCTTCTAATTCCCGCAACCCAGAGATGGCCGTTGGCCAGCCTTCTTTGGTGGGCAATGGTACTCGCCTTCATTCTCGGGACGGTGTTGGTGTGGCTCGGCGGCCGCATGAGCGCGGATCCGCGAAACAGATTCGAATTCCCACTCAGGGCTAGCGGGCGCACAATTTTGGACCTCGCACGCGTCGGCGGCTGGCCCCTGGCCTGCTTTGTCTTCGTGCTCTGGTTCATTGTGCGCCTTGATTTCGGACAGGCATTGCTCGGTGGAATCTTCTTCCTGGGTGGCATCGTTTTGTTGATTAGCCGTCTGCAATTCGGCGACCTGTCAGATCGCAAGTCTGGCCTTTATGTGAAGAACAGAGATCTAATAAACCTTCAGCAATGGTTTTGCGGCGAATGCGATAAGTGCTTCCTGCCGACCCACTGGCTCATAGCCGCAAGCTCCGATCGGTCTCCTGACTACACTGCCCAATGTCCGGAGTGCAGAGGCGGGAATACTCGTCGCGCTTCCATGCAACAGGAGGAGGAGTGTGAACGAGCGTAAGCGAAATGCAAGATATGCGGATCTCCCCCATTCACTTTGGCGTGTCATCGCTTTAGCCAAGAATCCCTCGACTGAATCCCGGTATAGATTGCCTCATGTGCCGAGCGGCCCTGAGATTGCGGAGACGGTCGGAGGCTAACGCGGAGCGGGATCAGAGGATTCGGGGGCTAGCAGTGCGACTGGCCCGGGACGTCGGGCTGACGCGGGACGATCTCGTCTGCCCCGGATCGGGCGGCTGGCATCAAGATTCGGGCAGAATGCCAGGCGGGGACGGGACGGGGTAATGGAGAGAGTAGCGGAATGGATCTGCGAACCGTGCAAGAAGATTGTTCACAGAGTCGAGATCCTCGAGGACTGCGAGGAGGTTCTTTGGAGGCTACGCGACATGCACTGTGGCCTGTGTGGCGAACTGGCTTCCCTCACGGTGAGGAGGAAGGAGGAGGTCTCGGAGGAAGAGACTCAGGCACAGGGGTGAGCGGAGCCGGAAGATTTCGCTTGAGCCCTCGGCCTGCTCGGACAGGTGCCGGGCAGCAACGCGGGAGGCTCAGCAAAGGCGGGAGCTGTCCCCGGCTCTGGAGCAGTTGGGGCGGGCCACCAGGCGTCTGGAGCGGATCTCACGGCGGGAGTCAGGGGCGTGACTGGTCGGCAGAGCTCGGCCTGTTCCTCCCGGTGCCGGGCCGCCAAGAGCCGGCGGGAGCGTATCCGGAAGCAAGCCGAGCGGGACCGGCGGTTGTGGGCGCTGGCCGATGCGATCTTGCGGGAGTTGGGGGAGGGGAAAGGGGGACACCATGAAGGCGCTCGTGCTGATCGGGATGCTCTTGGTTCCTAGCCTGGCTTGGGCAGAGGGATGGGTCTTGGTTTCTCCTCCGTTTGAGATACGGGGAAACGAGGTCATTCACCTCGCCGTTCCACTAAGCCAGTGGGAGTATGTGGGGGCCTTTGATACGGCCAGAGAATGCGAGGACGTGCGTCTAACACTAGCGCAGAAAGCAGAGAAGGACAAAACCTTGACGGCCCAGGCTAGCAAAATCGGCCAATGTATGCCCTACGCCCTTTGGTGGCAGTCGAAGCAGCCATCCCCTTGCAGCAAATGATTCCCCGGCCATAAAGATTTCGCTTGACAACCTGTAACCGATGAGTTACCGTCCATGACAACCAAGAGATTCACCATGCGACTCAAGCGATTGCGGGCACAACGGAAGCTGAGTCAAGCGGGCCTGGCCGAACAGTCGGGGCTCTCCCGGGAATACATCGCCCGCTTGGAGTTGGGCCAGCAAGATCCGACGCTCGGCACCCTGGAGAAGCTGGCGAAGGCCCTCAAGGTGAAGGTGGGGAGGTTGCTGGAGTAGTCAATTATCGAGAGGAGTAGCGATCATGGAATTTCGGCTTATATATCAAGGGCGATTACCAGGGAGGGAAAAGGCAACCCGTGAGGAAAAGCAATTGATGCGCCGAATATTCCACGGCCAAATGCGAGAATTGTGGAACCAGCAGCCACTAAAAGGGCTAGCGGAAGACTGCATTATTCCAAATCATCCGAGGTATGCAGATGGCGGCGACTTCGACTTCTTTAAGAGGGTGGGAGATTTTCTATTTCTTCCACTTATCAGCCAAAAGACACTATTGATGGCTGAACTAGAGGTGTTGTTTCTGCGGCCACAGGAGCCGGGCTCTCTTGTCGGTCATGGTGGAGATATCGACAACCGAATAGCAACTGTGTTCGATGCCCTGAGGGTTCCAAGCGCTCAGGAGTTGCCTAAGGGGGATAAGCCTCAACCGGATGAGGTTCCGTTCTACTGTACTCTTGAAGACGACGGGCTCATTACCGCGATTTCCGTAGTAACCGACCGACTTCTACCTTATAAGGATCCGGCCGAAGTTCTCTTGGTGATTCGCGTTCGGACAAAAGTGAGGCAGTTGGCAACGATGAATCTGGCATTTGCTTAATCTCTGCTCTCCACCAGACATAAGACGCCCCCGCATCAGCGTCACCTGACCGGGGGCATGGCCCAGGACCCCACCGGGGGAGCATGAGGAGGGGCGTCATGGAGAGGCAGTCAGCCCCCACGGATTTTTTGGACCTGGTGATCCGCGTGCATGGCCTGGCCGGGGCCAAGTTCCTCGTCGGCTTCGCGGCGGCGCAGCCCGGGATCACGGGCGACCCCAAGTTGCGGGCGACCCTCGAGCGGTGGCAGGCCGATCTGCGGCGCATCACCTGTGGCCGACCGGCCCGCAGAGTGCAGGAGCGCACGGATTCGCCCCGGCCTGCGGATCCACGCTTGGAGCAGTTGCACGAGGAGACGGAGGCGGCACGGGCGGACCAGCGGCGTGCGCGCATCGAGACAGCCGAGCGCCGAGCCCACCAGCTCGCCGGGTCGGCCTCCGGCGGGTTGTCAGGCCACGAAGACGATTGGCTCCTGAAGTACGACGAGCTCAGAAAGGAGGGGAAGGGGCACCTGGAGGCGATCCACCACATCGCAGGCTATGACCCGAAGGCGCCGCGCCAGCTTCAGGACCATATCCCGATGGATCTGGTTGTACCAGGAATCTCCCGAGCCCGGGCACGAGCCAAGGCCCAGGCCGGAGAGCGCCGGAACGCAGAGATTATCTCGCTGGCTCGGGACGGATTGAGCCGGCGGGAGATTGCCGACAGGCTCACTCTCTCGTATGCGATAGTGTGTCTTGCACTGACGCGGGCGGGTATCCACCCCCCCGACCGGCGGCGAAAGACGACGTGAGGAGGGGAGTGATGGCCAAGCAGAGTCTCTGGCTTGCTTCGTTCCTCCTGCTCCTGCCCCTCGTGGCCGTCGCTGGGGACGAGTCCCCGCTGACCACGATTACCCCCGAGGGCGGGACCATCCGGCAGGAAGGGAACCGGCTGGACATCTTCGACCGAGAGAGCCGGCGCGAGGGCTACGGGATCCGCCGGGCTGATGGCTCCTGGGACCTGTTCCACCCGGACGGCCGGCGCCTCGGGACCATCCAGCCGGGCATCGGGGGACAGCCAGGACGGGTGGCGGTGCCGAAGCGGTAGCGGAAAGGAGAGGCGCGATGGGCATGCTCTATCAACGAGGCAACGTGTGGTGGGTGAAATACTACGTCAACGGGCGGGCGGTTCGGGAGAGCACGGCGACGGAGAAGGAGACCGAGGCCCGCCGCTTCCTGAAAGACCGAGAAGGCAAGGCGGCTATCGGGCAGCCGATCCTCCCCCGGGCGGACCGGATCCGCTACGAAGAGGCCGCCCAGGATCTCCGGACCCACTATCAGGTCACGGGCACCCGGAACCTCGAGGAAGCCGAGGCCCGCTTGACGCACCTGGACGTCTTCTTCGGTCCGTACCGTCTCGCCCGGATCGGTCCCGCCGACGCGATGGCCTACGTGGAGAAGCGACAGAAGGAGGCCGCGTCGAACGGCACGATCAACCGGGAGCTGGCGATTCTCGGCCGGATGCTCCGGCTGGCCTACGAGAACGGGAAGCTCCTCCGGCTCCCCGTGCTCCGGCAGCTCAAGGAGAATCCCCCGCGGCACGGCTTCTTCGAGCGGGAGCAGTTCGAGGCCGTCCGCCGGCACCTGCCCGAGGATCTGCGGGTGGCCGTGACCATCGCCCACACCTTCGGCTGGCGGATGCAGAGCGAGGTATTGAGCCTTGAGCTCCGGCAGCTTGACTTGGACTCCGGGACGCTCCGGCTCGACCCTGGGGCCACGAAGAACAACGAGGGCCGCGTGGTGTACCTCACGCCAGAGCTGACGGCCATGCTCCGGGCCCAGACGGACCGTGTGATGCGTCTCATGCGGGAGCGAGGCGCCGTGATCCCGTACCTGTTCCCCCATCTCGAGGGGTGCCACCAGGGGAAGGCACGGCGGGACTTCCGGAAGGTCTGGAAGACGGCCTGCAAGTGGGGTGGCTGCTCCGGGATGCTCCGACACGACTTCCGGCGGACGGCGGTCCGGAACATGGTCAACGCCGGGGTCCCGGAGCGGGTGGCCATGGCGGTCACGGGGCACAAGACCCGGGCCGTGTTCGACCGCTACCATATCGTCAGCCCGGGCGACCTCCAAGAGGTGGCCCGTAAGCTCACGGGCACAATTTCGGGCACAGTGGGCATTTCTCAGCTTGACGGACAATCTGCAAGTGGTTAATATGCTTGCATTCGGGGCGTGGCGCAGCCTGGTAGCGCACTGGCATGGGGGGCCAGGGGTCAGCGGTTCGAATCCGCTCGCCCCGACCAATTTCGTCGCGACGACTGACAGGCATCCCTCCGCTGGATTTCTCAATCCTTCACCATCGGATACAAGAGGTTGGGAGGGCGATGGGACGGGAAGAGCGTCCCCTGATCCTGGTCTGCAATGACGACGGCATCGGGGCCGAGGGCCTGCGCGTGCTGGTGGAAAGCGTTCGCCCGCTGGGCGAGGTGGTGGTCGTGGCCCCGGACCGCGAGCGGAGCGCGACCGGACATTCGCTGACGCTCAACCGGCCGCTGCGCGCCTCCCACCTGGACGAAGGCTGGTACAGCGTGGATGGGACGCCCACGGATTGCATCACCCTGGCGGTCATGGCCTTGCTGCCGCGGCGACCGCACCTGGTGGCTACGGGGATCAATCACGGCTCCAACATGGGCGACGACGTGACCTATTCCGGGACGGTGGCCTCCGCCTTCGAAGCGACCTTGCAGGGAATCCCGGCCTTCGCGATGTCGCTGGCTGGCGACGGCGAGTACGATTTTCGAGGGGCCGGGGTGTTCGCCCGCCGGCTGGCGGAAGATATCTTGGAGCGGGGGCTGCCGCGAGACACTCTGCTGAACGTGAATGTGCCCAATCTCGCGCCCGACGCTATCCGTGGCGTGGCCGTCACTCGCCAGGGCCGCCGCGTCTACAGCGAGACCGTGGTTCGCAAGATTGACCCGCGCGGCAAGGCCTACTACTGGATCGGGGGGATCGAACCCACGTGGGAGCGCCTGGGAGACACGGATTACGACGCGGTGACCAGCGGGTGGATCTCCGTGACCCCGCTTCACCTGGACCTCACGAATCACCGGGCCATCGACGAGCTGAAGGCCCGACGCCTGTCCATGAACGGCGAATCCCTGGCGTGAGCCCGCGGAATCCAAAACCCGTCCGCCCAGCATGACGGGTGGCCGCAGGGAGGAGAATGGGGCTTTCCTTCGTGCCGGGGTTGTGCTAAGGTCCGCTCCTGAGGTGTCGATGGAATTCGCCATCCCCAGGGAGCGCATGGTCACAGAGCAAGTCACCCGCCGGGGAGTCCGGGACGCGCGGGTGCTGCGGGCCATGGGCAAAGTTCCCCGGCATCGCTTTGTGGAAGAGGCCCTGAGCGGCCGGGCATACGGCGATTACCCGCTCCCCATCGGGGAGCGGCAAACCATCTCTCAGCCCTACATGGTCGCCTTGATGACCGAGGCGCTGGAGCTGGTCGGGCACGAGCGGGTCCTGGAGATCGGGACAGGATCCGGATACCAAACGGCGATCCTGGCCGAGCTGTGCAGCAAGGTATATTCGATCGAGCGTATCAAGGGCCTGGCCGATCGGGCCATCCGGATGCTCGATAGCCTGGGCTATTACACCGTGCTCGTGCGGGTGGGGGATGGCTCCCTGGGCTGGCGGGAAGAGGCGCCGTTCGACGCCATCTTGGTCACCGCGGCGGCCCCCACGATTCCCGACGCCCTGGTGGAGCAGTTGAGCCCCAAGGGTCGGCTCGTCGTGCCCGTTGGGGATGCCTACAGCCAGGAGCTCCGGAAGGGGGTCAAGGAAGACGAGGGAATGCGTTGGACCGACCTGGGTGGGTGCGTGTTCGTCAAGCTGATCGGTAACCAGGGGTGGTCCACGGATTGAGGCGAGGGAATCCTGAGCGACCGATCCCAACCGGGAAGACGACCACTCGCGTCTGGCGTGTGGTGCAGAAACGAATGTCGGGGCGTAGCGCAGCCTGGTAGCGCACTTGGTTCGGGACCAAGGGGTCGCTGGTTCAAATCCAGTCGCCCCGACCACTCCTGTACGGCCCGTTGTCTTGATCGTGGAGGACCCGACGAACCCAGCCTCGCCGATGAGGCGGCGCCACACGTGGGACGGACGTTGGCGAAGGCAGGGGATGTGCGGGTGGAGGGCAAGCCGGACCACGGCTTGCCTTTCGTTTTTCCCTGCATGCCGTTTCTCGGCGATGGGTGCTGATCCACCCGCCTTCGCTCCCGGGGAGCGCACGGCGTCCCTGGAGGTGCAGGTGCGGGGCCGAGTGCAGGGCGTCGGGTTCCGGTACTTCACCCTGGAGGTTGCGCGCCGGCTCAACCTCAGCGGCTGCGTGATGAACCTGCGAGACGGAGGCGTGCGGGTCTACGCGGAAGGCCCTCGGGATTCGCTGGAGGAATTCCTGAACACGCTCCAGCGGGGGCCGGGCGGCGCCCGCGTGCGGGAGGTGCAACCCTCCTGGGGAACAGCCAGCGGGCAGTATTCGAGCTTCAGCATCCAACCCACACAGTGAGTGCCACACACTGAATGGAGGGAGCGCCGTGGCGGTGGACGACCTGAAACGCCGGATCCGGGACATCCCAGATTTTCCGAAGCCGGGAGTTCTCTTCCGCGACATCACGCCGCTGCTCGCGGATGGGAGGGCCTTTAGGCAGGCCATCGACCACCTCGGAGGGCGTTACCTGGACAAGAAGGTCGATGTCGTGGTGGGAGTGGAGGCGCGCGGTTTCATCATGGGAGCCGCCCTGGCATACAAGCTGGGGGCCGGAAACATCCTGATCCGCAAGTCGGGGAAATTGCCATACAAGACTCACCGCACGACCTATGCCCTGGAGTACGGCACCGACACCCTGGAGATCCACCAGGACGCCTTTAAACCGGGGCAGCGGGTTCTGCTTGCAGACGACCTCTTGGCGACCGGCGGGACGATCTCTGCGGCCGTGGACTTGGTGCACCAGCTCGGTGGGGAGATCGTGGAGTTGGCGTTTCTCATCGAGCTGACGGCGCTGAAAGGCCGCGAAAGGTTGAAGGACTACTCGGTCTTTTCACTCATTCAGTATTGAGGCCGCGCTGGCCAACAGCCGCGAGTCTCCTGGCTCGGTCCTGGCCCTGTAGTTCAGATGGACAGAACGAGGGCGTCCTAAGCCCTGCGTCGGGGGTTCGAGTCCCTCCAGGGCCGCCATCAGCGTGATGAACACGGCCCGCTGTCCCCGCGAACGAGGCCGTGTGCCCCCTGTGACGAACTGCATGGAGTTGCCGAGTGGCGGGCGCAATCACCAAGCAAGAGATACGGCGTAACCTTCTGGCTGAATGGCTGACAGCGGCGGTCCGGCTTGTCCAGGCCCGTCGGACAACGGTGCTGGCTGCTGTGGTTGCCGCCGCGCTGCTGGGTGGCGCGGGCGGTGGGTATTGGTGGTATCACGAGCGACAGGAGGCCGACGCCGCCCGTGCCCTGGCTGGCGCGTATGCGGTGTTGCGCGGGGAGCAAGCGGGGAAGCCGGGGACGCAGGAAGAGGCCATCAAGGGATTCCGCGCCGTCGCGGAGCAGCACCGGGGAACCCGAGCCGCAGAGGAAAGCCTCATCGCTGTGGGCAATCTGCAGTACGATGCGGGGAAAACGGATGAGGCGCTGGCAAGCTACAGCGAATACCTGACCGCATATCCTCGCGGTCGATTCCGGCTGATGGCGGCCCTCGGGAATGCCTACGCCCAGGAAGCCAAAGGCGACCTCCAGGGCGCAGCGCAAACCCTCTCCGAGGCGCTGGATCGGGACCGGGAAAATCCCCTGGCAGGGGAGGCGTACATGAGCCTGGCCCGAGTCTACGAGGGATTGAAGAAGGCGGAAGATGCCATGCGAGTCTACGAGCAGGTCGTCGAAAGGTTCAGCCAAACGAACTGGGCCCAACTGGCGCTTCAACGGATGACTGCTCTCAAGGCGAAGTAACCTCCGCGTTCGTCGCTTTGCCCCTTCCCTTTAGTATCCCCGCGGGCTGAATTCTCCACTTCCGGTTGTCGCTGACAATGTGTCTGACGTTATCAAGCAGTGCCTGATCTTCCAGTGAAACAGCTCAACCAGAAATAAACCCAAAGAAACAATATGTTACGAAAAGAGACAAGGTAATAACTGGAAGTATTTGCTGTGTATATGCAAGAAGCCTCTGAAGGAAGGACCTGTCCTTCAAGGAGAGTCAGAGCTATTTCCGGGGAGATAGCCGAGCAACCGGATGAGCCTTGCGGAGGTCGGGTGAATCTAGGCGAGAGCATTGGGCTGGCAGAATTACGGTCGAGATCGAAATGTCAGGCGAATTCATGAAGGAGTCATGGGGGATAGGAACGAGGGTGTCCTGGAAAGGCGTCGGCAGTAAACCGGGGCTGGGATCCTGATCCATGCGAGAGAAGCATCAGAGGAGATGGCTACGCAGGAGGCTCGACGCAATGGCATTCCAGTATTATCTTCCGATAAGGAGTATTATGTGAACTACAGCAATCAGAACCCAACTCCTCAAATCATCCCACTCCACCCACGTTCCCCTTCGACACTTTCACCCAATTTTGCTCCCTCAACACTCCTCCACACACCTCCGCACTTCTCGCCGGCCCATCACGGAAGATTGCGGAACGGGCTCCCGTACGCATCCCACAGGGTAAGGCCGGGGGACCCGTCCGCCAGCACCCGGAGCCACGCGCGTGACTCTCGGGTCTCGTCGAACAGTGCCAACCCCCCCGTTCCATCTGCCAGAACGTTCAGCCATGCCCGCGCGTTGCCGTTCTGGTCATAGACAAGCAGCCCCGCCAGACCGTCCCCCTGGACGTTCAACAGGGTCCGAGTCTGGCCCGCCTGGTCGGATAAAACCAGCCCCGGGGTGCCATCGGTCAATACCCGCAGCCAGGCGCGGGGCGCACCGCCTGGGTCGTAGAAGGACAGACCCACGGCGCCGTTGTCGAATGCCCGCAGCAGAGCGCGAACCTGCCCGCCGCGATCGCGCACGACGAAGGCCTCTGCTTCGACCGTCCGTCTTTGAGCCCGCGCCTGTCCCATCAGTGCGAGGGCGGCGATCCCGAGCACAAGGACCACCGCTGCCCGCTTCAAGCGGCGGTTCTCCCGTTCCACCCGCTGCAGCCGTCTCTCCAAGGATCGAAACCCTGTCGTCTGCGAGGTCATGATCCCGCCCTCCCTGCTGCAGGCAGCTCCCCGGATACCTGCATTCCATGTCCACTCCCGACGTCGCCTGCCCGCCTCCGCACGTCTGCTGGATTCATTGCCCACCTCGCTTCGGCAGTTTCGACTCCCGCACACATCGGGGGCTTAGCCCGGATTATTCACGAATCTCCGCGACGCCCTCACCGGGTACCCCATGCGTGCCCTCTCCCACACCCAGGGGGTACCCGGGAGAGGGGCACACTTGCGGAAAATTGATGGTGGCGGCGGGTGGACTCGAACCACCGACATAGGGCTTATGAGACCCCCGCTCTACCGACTGAGCTACGCCGCCACGGGGCTTCCTGTAGGGTGAGAGAATGATGCCGCCCGCATGATAGAAAAGCGACAGGGAGGTGTCAAGGTCGGAGTGGGCAGGTTCAAACGCAGGCCGTCAGACTCTCATCGCTTCTGGGGCTGTCTCAGCTCTTCGAGCTGTTGCTGGAGTTCGTGACGCTCCCGCTCGAGATCCTTGGGCTCATAGTACTTTGGATCATAGATCCGCATGGCGTCGATCAACCAGAGGAGCCCATACATGGCAACGGCAATTGAGGCTGCGCTGACCAGAAGGATCAGCCCGCGGCGGAGCGCCCTGCGCGCCTGGAGATATCGCAGCGGTCTGAAGAATGCGCTTCGCCGATCCGCGGGGACAATGAACTGGACCCCATGCAGGAACCCCGATCCTTCCTGAAAGCGCGCCCACCGCACAATGCCTGTCTGGGGTGGGCCCTCATTCAGCGCCACACTCACTTCACTGTCTACATCCAGGGCCATGGGAAGCTGCAAGCGGACTCCGTCGAGACTGGCGTTTTCCGCCACACCCGTGAGGACGGCGCGTTCCCGACCTGGCGGGGTCACAGCGACGACCGCATTCACAGACATGGGCCAGCGGGGGGCGCGAGATCGTTCCGGGGCGGTGGTTCCTTCGGGCCCGTATCCGCGACGCCTCGGGCTGCTGGGGACAAACTGGTAGAACCGCGTTCCACACTGGACACAACGAAAGGGGAAGACGCGGAGCCACGTGAGTAGACGACGTTCCAGGACTCCCCGGCGGTGGGAGGAGCGGGCGTCATCCCCTCTGCATGCGGGGCAGATTACCATGTCCCGGTTTTCCCTTGCGTTGCGATCCCCTGCCCTGGGCCAGAAACCGGACAGATCCGCATGTATGTTAGCAAGCTTTCTGCCAGAACCCCATGAAGAAAGCCGACGCAGAAGACCATTCCCCGATCATGCACACAATGGAACCTCAACGCCGAGGCCCACGGCCCTGGCCCGCTCCAGGACCTTGTATGCCACGGCCACATCCTGGATGGCCAGCCCATTGGATTTGAAGAGCGTCACCTCTTCCGCCCGCCGCCTTCCCGGAGCCTTCCCACAGACCACCGCTCCCAACTCGTGCATCCGCTCCCAGGCTGTGAGCCCCCGGGCCACCGGTGCCATCAGGTCGCCGGACTCGATCTGGGCATCCTCGAGCTGGTCCACCACAATCCGGTCGGCTCGACGGATTGTCTCGTCGTCCACCTCGCGCTTCTGGGCCATGTTCGATCCCGCCACGTTGAGGTGCTGCCCGGGCTCGACCAGGTGGCCGTCAAAGACCGGCTCTCGCGACGACGTGATGGTGATGACGATGTCCGCCCCTTTCACGACATCCACAGGCGCTGCAACCGGCCGGACCCCGCACCCCAGGAGCTTCTCCATATCCAGGCAGAAGCGTTGCCGGCGCTCACCATCTCGGCTGTAGGCCCGAACCTCTCGGATCGGCCGCACCGTGCACACCGCCTGGAGCTGCGTCCGGGCCTGGCGACCCGTCCCGAAAATCCCGACGATGCTGGCCTCGGCCCGGGCCAGATACTTAGTGGCCACCCCACTGGCGGCCCCGGTACGGATCTGCCCCAGTCGATCCGCTTCGATGATCCCGCGGAGATCCCCGGTCTCCGTGCTGAACAGGAGGACGACGAACCGGGCCTTCCCCGCCACTGCGCTATACGTCTTCAGGCCCATAACGCCCCAGGCCGGCATGCCACCCGCCATGACGTGCAGCACGCCGCTGGGAACGAAGACCCGCCGCCGCGGCTGGTTCGGTGCCCGGCCCTCGCCGTGCTGCCGAAGGACCTCCTCCACAGCCTCCAGGGCAGTGGGCATGTCCAGCAGGCGTTCGACATCGGATTCCCGCAGGAGCAACGCCACGATGTTTCCCCCCGCCTCTCTCCCCTTCCCATCCCGTCTATCTAGAGGTTACAGCACCTGGAAACGCATGCAACCAAAAACTCTCTGGGAGCGGTGAGAGCCTAGCCTGATTCCCATCCATTCAGCCGGCCGTGCGTTTGCGTGCTGCCTCCAGCTTCTCCGGCGAGCCGATATCCTGCCAATACCTCCCGTCGGCCCGGTAGGCGACGATCCGTTCCCCCTCCCCGGCAAGCCGCAGGTATGTCCCGGTGATGGGAAAGACTCCCGTTTCGGTCATCTTGGCAAAGATGCCTGGGTCGATCACGTGGATCCCGGTGAAGGCGAGCCGTTCAACGTCGGTGACCGCCCCCGCCGCCCACTCTACGCCTTCCGGCAACTCCCGGCCGCACAGCCACCCCGTGCGGTTGAACAAGAGTTGACGCGATCCCGGACGGCTCTGGACCGCGAGCGTCGCCAGCGCCCCGACTTGGCGGTGGAGCCGCAGGAGCCCCTCCAGGTCGATGTCGCTCAGGACGTCCACGTTGTGGAGGAAGAACGGCCGGCCATCGCGAAAGAACCGCGCCGCGTTCTTCAACCCCCCGCCCGTGTCCAGCAGTTGAACTTCGCGCGTGAACTCGATGCGGAGCCCAAAGTTGCCCTTGGAGGCCAGGAACTCGACGATGCAGTCGCCCAGGTGAAAGAGGTTCACGACGACCTCGGTGACGCCGGCCAACGCGAGCCGCCGGATCACCCGCTCGATCATCGGTACCCCGCCAACGTCGAGCAAGGCCTTCGGGGTCTCATCGGTCAGCGGGCGCAGCCGGCTCCCGACGCCGGCCGCAAGGATCATCGCCTTCATCATTTTTCTCCCTCTCCCCTGTTGAGAGAGAGGGTCGGGGTGAGGGGTGCGTGCTCCTGCGCCAGGTGGCGCACCTCGACATGTACCTGGAACTTCTCGGGCAGGTGCCTGGCGAGCCGCTCGGCGCAGTACACCGAGCGGTGCTGGCCGCCCGTGCAGCCGAAGGCGACGAGGAGGTCGGTAAAGTTGCGCGTCTGGTAGTTCTCGACGGTTCCGTCGATCACCGCAAAGACATGGCCGATGAAGTCGCGCACGGCCGGTTCGTTCTCGAGGAACGCGATCACGGGCTCGTCGCGACCCGTCAGCTTCGCGTACTGCTCGAACCTGCCGGGGTTGGGCAGCGCCCGGCAGTCGAACACGTAGCCGCCGCCGTGCCCCTTCTCGTCCGTCGGCAGGCCATCCATATACGAGAAGCTCTGGATCCGGACCGTGAGCTTGAGCGAGGCGGTCCCGAACTGCCGCAGGGACGAGGACGCGATCAGGCGGTGCCAGACCTGCGTCAGCTCGGGCAGTTCGACGGGAAGTTCGGCCGTCCGCAGCAGGTACTCCAGGTTCCGGATCGCGTACGGGATGCTGGCCAGGAAGTGGTGCTTCCGCTCGTAGAAGCCCCGCAGGCCGTAGGCGCCCATGGCCTGCATGATCCGGATGTAGACGAAGCCTGGGTAGGTGGTCAAGAAGGCGCTGTGGTCGATCGGCTCGAGCCTCCCGGCGGCTTGGAGGTACCGTTCGAGCAGTTCGTCGCGGACCTCGAAGGGCAGGTCGGCCTTGGCGTCGAACAGCAGGGACGCGACGTCATACTGCAGCGCCCCGCGGCGCCCACCCTGGTAATCGATGAAGAACGGCCTCCCCTCCCGGACCATGATGTTGCGGGACTGGAAGTCACGGTAGAGGAAGAAGCGCCGCTCGGCCGCGAGCAGGAACTCGGCAAACCGCTCGAAATCGTCCTCCAGTGCCTGCTCGCTGAAGGGAATCTTCGCCAGCCGAAGGAAGTAGTACTTGAAGTAGTTGAGATCCCACAGCATGGACTGCTTGTCGAAGCTGGATCGCGGGTAGCACACGTCGTAGTTCAACGTCCGGCCGGCCTCGATCTGGAATCGCGGGAGGAGCACGACCACCTTCCGGTACAGGTCGAGGGTCTCGCTCGACACTCCACCTTCGGCGCGATTCGTCGTGAGGAACTGGAAAAGGGTCGTGTCGCCCAGATCCTCCTCCAGGTACATCCCCCGGTCGAGATCCTCGGCGTAGATCTCGGGGACCGGCAGGCCGCATGTGCGGAAGTGGCGGGAGAACTCCAGGAAGGCGCGGTTCTCCAGGACGTCCGGATTGATGACGCCGATCGCCGTCCGCGACGCCGCCGACAGACGGAAGAGCTTCCGAGCCGAGGCGTCGCCCTTGAGGGGTGCGACGCCCTCGACCGGCTCCCGGAACCGGCTTTCGAACAGGACCTTGAGCGGCTGCTCGAGCATCGTCGGATTTACGCCTTCCGGTATACCTCCCGCCGATGACCGATCCTCACAATCAGCACCACCAGTGCATCGTCCCGGATCTGGTAGATGATCCGGTAATCGCCCGCCCTGATTCTGTAAAGGCCCTTCTCGCCCGCGAGGCTCTCCACGCCGTGGGGCCGAGGGTTCTCCGCCAAGGCGTCAATCCGTGGCCGAAGGCGTCGGCGAACGTCCTCGGCGAGGGCACGGAAGCCCCGATCCGCAGCCGGTGCGAATTCGATACGATAGCGTCGCGGGGCCACCTAAAGCCCCAGGTCCTTCTTGATCTTCTCCCAGGGGATCGTGCCCTTCCGGCCAGCCTCCTTCAGGGCTGCTCGCGCCGTCTCCAAATCCAACCGGTCCTCCAGCCTCTGCAGCAATTCGAGGTCCTCCATGGGGACGATCGCCGCGAGGTCTTTCCCTCGGCGATGGAGGACGACACGATTCTTCCCGTAGGCTACCCGGTTGAGGGTGGTGGCGAAATCATTCCTGGCTTCGCTCGCCTTGACACGTGTCATTGGACGTCTCCTGTGCAATTTGTCTGTATCGTACAATACAGCGCATTTGGCGGATAGTCAAACTTCCTGCGCGCTCCCACCGCTCAGGCCGTGGTGCCCACCCGTCGTCTGTGAAAGCCCCCAAAACACGAAGGCCCTGACCTGTGTCTGGCCAGGGCCTGCTGGAGGTTCGCTTGGTTGCGGGGGCTGGATTTGACCCAGCGACCTTTGAGTTATGAGCCCAACGAGCTACCGGACTGCTCCATCCTACGAAGCGAGACGAGCTCAGCTAAGCGGAGGGTGCTAAATTCTTTGGCTGGGAAAGGACATCCGGCAGGAGATGTCCCTGGGTAGAGATCCTCTAGCGATTGGCGAGGACCGAGAATCCCTTTCCACTAATCAAGCGTTCATCTGCGGTGACCAAGGTCAGGTGAAGAAGCCTGGCGGTCGCCGCAATCAGCCTGTCGGCCGGGTCTCCATGAGGAAGACGGACATGGTGTGTTTCCAGGGCGACCTCATGCGTGATCGGGGCTTCCCTTAGTGGAGCCTTCCTCATAGCCTCTTGGATCCAAGCGTCAACGGCTTTGTCCAGGAAAACCCGTTTCCTCTCCACGAGCATCACGAGTTCCCATGTGCTAATCGGCGAGAGCCAGAGCTCGTTCTCCTTGCTCACGATCGCTTTCGCCACGCGGCCGGTCAAGTTTTCCGGGGCGAGCAAGCTCCAGAGCCAGATGTGCGTGTCGAGGAGGAGTTTCACGATCGAAGCGCCTCCCATTCTCGTCGGTTTACGACAGGAGACACGATATCGCCCTTGATCTGTCCGCTCGACTTCATGACCCCCAGCCAGTCTTCCGGCCGAGGAAGTGCCGAAGGAGGTACAACCTCCGCCACGGGTTCGCCAAACCGGGTGATGAGGACGGGTTTCCGCGTCCGCCGTACTCGTTCGAGGACCGCCAGACAGGTTGCCTTGAATTTCGAGATTGCGATCTTTTCCATTTGGAAGAACCTCCCAGCCTGTGCGCAAACTACCATAGTCAAAGACCATGGTCAAACCATTTCTGGGGCTGCAACGAGCCGTCATGGTCGGCGAGGGGCCGTTCGAATCGCCAGGTGAATCGGCGGACCTCACACGAATGGGTTCCGTGAACGTAGGCCCCCTAACACGAAGGCCCTGACCGGTGTCTGGCCAGGGCCTGCGGGAAGTTCGTTTGGTTGCGGGGGCTGGATTTGAACCAGCGACCTTTGGGTTATGAGCCCAACGAGCTACCGGGCTGCTCCACCCCGCGACCGGATACTATGCGGGCACCTATCATGTGTCAAGGCCTTTCTCCGGTCAAAGACGCTAACCGCCAAGGCGCCAAGAACGCCAAGGCCGGGCCTCATTGGGGGGAAGAAACGGAACTTCTGAAGGCCCCAGGAAGGTGTCTTCGGGTTTTCCCGTGGGGAGATCGGAAGTTCGTATTCTTGGCGACCTTGGCGTCTTGGCGGTTCAACCCTTCTCCTTTTCGGTGCGGAGCATGCCGCAGGCGGCGGAGATGTCCCAGCCGCGGCTTTCCCGGATCGTGGCGGTGAGGCCGGCGTCGTGGAGGATCTGTTGGAAGCCCTCCACCCGTTTCCGAGGAGAGGGCTTATCCGGCAGGTCGGGGGCGGCGTTGAACGGAATCAGATTGATCTTGCAGCGAATCCCCCGCAGGAGGCCGACGAGACGCTTCGCATCTTGCTGTGAGTCGTTCACCCGGTCCAGCATCACGTACTCGAAGGTCAGCCGCCGCCGGTTCGGCAAGGGGTAGTCGCGGCAGGCCTTCAGCAATTCCGCAATGGGCCAGCGCCGATTGATGGGCATGATCTGGTCGCGTACCTCGTCGGTGGTCGCGCTGAGGGAGACCGCCAGGTTGACATTCAGGCCCGATGCCGCCAGCTTCTGGATGCCCGGCACGTGTCCCACCGTGGACAGGGTAATCCGGCGCGGGGAGAAGCTGGCGCCGCGCTCGTCGCCCAGGATCCGGAGGGCCCGCTCGACCTGCGGGAAGTTCAACAGGGGCTCCCCCATCCCCATGAGGACGATGTTGGAGATCCGCTCGCCTCGCTCCAAACGGTCTTGCAAGGCCAGCATCTGCCCTACGATCTCCCCGGCTCTCAGGTTCCGGCGGACGCCCATCAGACCTGTCAGGCAGAACCGGCACTCCAGCGGGCATCCCACCTGGGTCGAGATGCATGCGGTCAGGCGATCCTCATCGGGGATCAGGACACTTTCGATTTCCTCCTCATCGGCCAGCCGAAGGAGGTATTTGCGGGTCCCGTCCAGCGAGCGTTGGACCTGCGCCACCGCCGGCCGGCTCACCCGGGCGCGGCTGGCCAGTGCCGCACGCAGGGTCCGGGACAGGGTGGTCATGACCTCAATGTCCAGGGCGCGCCGCGCGTGCACCCAGTGGAAGACCTGCCGTCCCCGGTATCGGGGCTGGCCCAGCTCTGCCAGCAGGGCATCGACCTCCGCGGGCAGCAGGCCCACGAGATCAATCCGGGAATCGCTCATCGTCCTCCCCCCAGGCATGCCCGGATCCCTCCCACCTCATCCACGGCCGCCGCAGGAGCCTTCAGGCCGAGAATCCCGTCCCGCAGGACCTCTCCCTCGTCGAAATATGGGATCCCCCACAGCAGAACGTCCTTGATCGCGCAGCGCATCTCCAGCCCGGTCACGTCCACCCGCCGATCAATGACGGTCAACAGGTGCGGCTCGACGTACGCCTTGGCCTCTTCCAGGCTGCGGGTGCATCCCACCACGAGCGCAGGACTCGCGGGCTCCAGGCGGACTCGCTTCTCGGTATAGATCATCCCCGGATCCCCGAAGTAGGAGGCATTGTGCAGCTCGAACCCCGTAACGTAGACCCACTCGACCGGTGGGATCTGTCGAGCCAGGGCCTGTCGTTCTGGATCCTCCCAGGAGGTCGCATACTGCACGCGGAAGGCCCACAGGGGAAGATGAAGAACGGGTCGGTCCGACGAAAGAGCGGCCCGAGCGGTGGCGGCCTGGCGCCCCACGAATGCCTCCCCCACCACTTCATGTGGAACCTGGCAATCGTTGCACCAGAACACCACATCCTGCTGCAGACCGCGGAAGCCTCCGCCGCACCGCGGACACCTGAGGGCCAGGACCGTGGCGGCAGTCATGTCACCCTCTCCCCCGGGACCCCCGTCCAGGGCCCAGCAACCACTCAGCCAGCCTGGCGCTCAACTCACCAACTGGGCCGCCTCCCCAGTCCCCCTGCATGATAGGCTGGGTGGCCTCTTCGTCAAGCAGGACCTCGCCCCCCTGACGGAACACGCTCCACCCCACCCACGCCAGGAAGAGCGCCACCGCACCTCCGACCCCGAGTGCAAGCAAAGTCCCCAAAGCACCGGTGACCCAACCGGGCGCGTTGCCCAGGGCGAGGCCGACCCCAAAAGACTCCCGTGCCAGGCGGCCAAAGCAGAAGGCTGCGAGGGCCAACGCCCCCATAGCGATCGCAGCCGCCCGCCGGATCTCGACCGGAGCCCTGGCGCGAAGCACCATCCCCGTCACCCCATCCACCGTGATCTCGTACGGACGGCCCGCATGCCGGTAGCGCGCATGCCATATCGGGTAGTACAAGACCTTCAATCGCTGTTCCACGACACCGGTGCGATCGCCTTTGACCTTGATGCGCCGCTGGGAGTCACCGGCGAATCCGACTGGCGGCTTCGTCGGGACGAAAACGGTCGCACGGGTTTGCAGGACCACGAGGTCGAACGGTTCCAAGGGTGCTGGTGTCGGCCCACGCCGCATGCCCTCCAGCCGAATCCGGTCCACTCCAAGCTCGGACAGGTCGCAGCCCGGCCCGATCCGCACATACTCCTGCTGGATGACCCGCGTGTCTTCCTTCTCCACGCGAGGCTCCAGCAACCAGCGCTGGAAGTCTCGGTTCTGCTCTCCATCCTCCGTCGGTGGCGGCGGGGGCTTGGCCCCTTCCTTGAGAAGGAAGGTTCCGAGACGGGCGCCGGTGAACTCGTAAAAGGGCACGTAACAGAGGGAGATCTCCTGGATGCGCCCGTGCGCGCGAAGGTTCTGCGGAAGCATCGGCCGGGTCAAGAACTTCTGGGCAGCACTCAGGGCTGCCTCCCGGCTGATGCCGAGGGTGATCGCGTATCGGGGCATCGCCCCTGGGATCAACGCCAGGCTTCCATTACCGCAGTACCGGCAGATCACTACCCGCTGCCCCTCTGCGAGGGAGAGCGTCCCGCCACACGAGGGACAACCGAGATGGGTCAAGGGCATCGAGACCTCAGCCTATGGGGATGTTCCCGTCAAAAGCGTTCGGTGGTTCGGGAGTTCGGGAGTTCGGTTGTTCCCGGTCAGAGTGAACCACCGAACAACCGAACCCTCGAACGACCGAACGGTCTGAATCTCTCCTTCACACCCCAGCCCTCCCCTCACCACCGACGACTGCCCAATACAGTGCCAGGGCGGTCAGGCCGACCGCTACCCCCGCGAGCCAAAACGGCGGGATCAGCACCGCTTCCAGGAACACGACCAAGAAGCCCGCGATCCCCGTCGTGAGCGTGATGGCCTGGGGCGCGGACGATGCGCGGACCCCCGGAGGCATCCGTTCCGGATAGACGCGACCTGAGCAAGCCTCTACGTTGACGGCAAGCCGGCCGGTGCCGACAGTCACGTGGACCTCGTAGAACGGCACGTGGACGAGGTCTCCCGCGGCCGCCGAGGCGGCGCCCTCGCCGTAGACGCGGTTGCGGGCCGCGACCTCCGCTACGGTCGGCTCAACGAGACGGGCTGTCCCGACGATCGACGGGTCGAAGATCAGCTGCTCTGCATCGGGGGTCGGAAGATCGGTCCAGCGGGCCTCGAGCGCCGACCAGGCCGGAAAGAGTCGCGGGCGCCCCTGAGACGCGAAGCGCCAGAAGGGCTGGTATACGAGGTGGGGTGTGGAAATGTCAGATGGGGCGGGCAACCCCTGGGCGTCGCACCAAAGCCGTAGCAGAGGTGGGATGTCGGCCGGCCCATGGCGTGGACGGTAGAGCATATGCAGGCGGACACCTGTGAGATCCAGAACCAGGCTCGTCCCACAGAAGGGACAGCCGAGGAAACCGGTGGTCTCCTGGAGTTGGATCTCACCGCCGCATTGGGGGCAAGGAAGCTTCACGGCGTGGGCGGGCTGATGGCCTCACCGCAGTTGGTGCAGAACTTCGTTCCCGGAGGCACCACCGTGTTGCAGTGCCGGCAGCTGACCACTGCTTTCATATTCACGCCGCAGGCGGGGCAGAATTTGGCCTGGGCGGTGACGTTCTTGGCGCAGTGCGGGCACTTGTTGGCCACGACCAACTGGTGCCCGCAGGAGGGGCAGAACCGCGCCGTCAGGGGGACTTCGCCGTGACATTCCGGGCAGTTGACCGTGCCGCGCTCCCGGATGCGCTGGGGATCCGCGTCCTCGGGCCGCAGGGTCTGGTAGATCATCCCGGGCAGCATGAGACCCAGCCCCGCCCCCAGTCCCACGCCCAGCCCACCGGCGGCCTGGCCTCCCCCGGCGCCGACGCCCGTCGCGGCATCCCCCAGGGCCTTGGCGGCTTTGAATTTCATGAAGTCGTCCAGGTTACCGACGGCGGCCATGCCCGACCGCTCGTCAAACATCCGCTGCACGTCGGGTGGCGGCGTGATGGCGTTGATGAAGAAGTCGATCAGTTCGAGCCCGTAACGCCGAAAGTCGTCCTGCAGCCGGGTCTTCACCGCCACACCGATCTCGTCGTACTGCCTGGGGAGCTGAAGGATCGTGTCCACATGCTCTCCCAGAAAGTCGTTGAGCCGGGAGACGATCACCTCGCGGAGGTACCCTTCCACCTGGTCCGAGGTGTACACCGCTTGCGTGCCCACCAGGCTGTTGATGAGGAGCAGCGGCTGCGTGACCCGTGCCGTGAAGATCCCAAAGGCGCGCAGGCGCACCAAGCCCAGTTCCTTGTCCTTGAAGGCCACCGGCTCCTTCGTCCCCCACTTGAGTTCGGTGAACACCTTGAGGTTGACGAAGTACGCCTCGGCCCGGAAGGGGCTGGTGAATCCCCAGGGCAGGCTGAGGAGTTTGGTCACGATCGGCAGGTTCAGGGTGGACAGGGTGTGGCGCCCCGGTCCGAACACGTCCAGACCCTTGCCGTCGCGGAAGAAGACCGCCGCCTGGCTTTCCCGGACGATGAGCTGGGCGCCCAGCTTGATGTCCGCGGACCCTTCCTCCGGGATGCGGTGGACGAGCTGCCGACCATCCGGGTCAAACCACTCGATGATCTCCATGAGAATGGCCATGTCGCCTCCCGCCGTCCCTACAGGCTGCGCGCCACCCTGTCTCGATCTGCCACGCGGTGTTCGAAGTCCTGGAGCACCGCTTCGGCGGCGTCGAGCGCCTGCGGGAAGGCCGTGTCGTCGGTGGCAGCGTCTGCCAGGGTCAGGAGCGGCTGCCGCAGCCGGGGCGTCACCTCCAGCAGGTCCAGGTCGAAACGGTGCAGGGCCGCGAGCTCCGTCTCCCGGATCTTGTGGAGGTCGAAGACTCCGGCAAAGCCGTAGCGGGCATGCCGGACTTGATCCGCCAGGGTGCTCACCCGGCGAGCCACCCGGTCGAGGGTCGGCAGCCGATCCAGGCGGCCGGCCTCGGTCAAGCGACGCTCCGCTCCCTGGATGATGCGGGTGAGGTCCGTGAGCCGATCCGCCAGGTGCGCCCGCACTTGCTTGTCCGTCTCCCGCAGGCCTTCGCGGTCCTGGTAGCGTCCAATACCCGGGACAAGCCGGGCCAAACGCTCCAGCCGCTCTGCCCAGCCGGAGGCATCCGCTGATCCTGAAACTGGCGTGCCCAAGTTCGGGTCTCCCCGCAAATCCACAATGCAAAACCAACAACTGACGACCGACAACTGGGTAATCGATGCCCGGTTTTCAGTTGTCCGTTGTCAGTTTTGCATTGGAGTTTACTTCAACTCCTGCAGATGCCGCCGGGCCGCGTCGGCCTCCTGGCTGGCCGGGCTGAGGCTGAGGGTTCGCTGGAAACTCTCGCGCGCTTCGTCCCGCCGCCCCTCCCGCATGAGCGCTATCCCCAGCTCCAAATGGAAAACGGCGACGGTCCCGTCCAGCTTGACGGCCTGTTCGAGCTCCTCCCGTGCCTCGGCGGATTTCCCCTGGGCCAGAAGGGTCCGGCCCAGGAAGAAGTGACCGTCCGGTGACTGCGGGAAGACGTCTAGCAATTTGCGGAACTCTTGAGCTGCCAGATCATATTTCCTTTGAAGCAAGTAGACATTTCCAAGGCCGAGATACGCCCGGTCCGGATTGATGTATTGCGGATTCGCCAGGGCCCGGCGCAAGGCCTCGACGGCAAGATCCCATTGCTGCTTCTGCATATGGGCTAGCCCGAGATTGTAGAAGGCATCGGAGAGACGGGGGTCGATCTCCGTGGCACGACGGAGGGATGCAATGGCCTCGTCAAATTGCCGGTTGGTGAGGTAGGCGGTCCCCAACGCCTGATGATTGCGGGCGA
The DNA here is from genome assembly GCA_964576535.1 of uncultured bacterium. Classification (GTDB taxonomy): domain Bacteria; phylum Methylomirabilota; class Methylomirabilia; order Methylomirabilales; family 2-02-FULL-66-22; genus 2-02-FULL-66-22. The sequence goes on from CAZNWB010000004.1 coordinate 39,453, forward strand.
GCCGCGGATTCTCCTGGACGGCAAGCCGAAGCTCGTTGATTGCCTTGGGGAGATTGTTGTCGGCTAGGGCCCCCAGCCCGATGTCGTAATGGGCCTGTGCCGAGTCCTCCCGGGCGACTTCGGCCTCGGGCCCGGCACACGCGGCCAGCAGCACCACCACCGCACCCACCGCACCCAGCCTCGCCAACGCCGTCATAGGATCCTCCGCTCATTCCCGGGCGTCCTACGTTCCCGGAGAAGGACGCTGTCTCTGCCGTCTTGGAGTGTGCGGCCGTCGCTCAGGAACCGCGACCTCCAGACCCGTCGCTCCTCGCCTGGTACTTACGGACTGCCTCGGCGTGCTGCTCCAACGTCCGCGAGAAAAAATGCGAGCCGTCGTTCTTGGCCACGAAGTAGAGGTAGTTCACCCGCGCGGGATTCAGCGCCGCCTGGAGCGATGCCACGCCCGGATTCGCGATCGGCCCGGGCGGCAGTCCCGCTTTCAGATAGGTGTTGTAGCGCGTCTTGCGCTTGAGGTCCAGGGACGTGATCCTCCGCCGTGGTCTGGGGACGCCGTAGACTGCCGTGGGGTCCGACTGGAGCGGCATGTTGCGCCTGAGTCGGTTGTAAAACACTGCAGCCACCAGCGGCCGTTCGCTGTCGAGCTTCGCCTCCTTCTCGATCAGGGAGGCCAGCGTGACCACCGAGTGAGCGTCCAGTCCCACCCGCCGGGCTTGCGCGCCCAGATCCTTCGGCACCGCCTGACGGAAACGGGTTACCATGGTCCGGAGGATCTCCGCCTCGCCCATCCCGCGGGTGAGGCGGTAGGTGTCGGGAAACAGGTACCCTTCCAGGGACTCACCGCGCACCCCCAGAGCCCCCACGAACTGCGAGTCCGTCACCAGCGCCATGAAACGGTCGGCGTCCACCAGCTTCTCACCGGCCAGCAGCCGGGCGATGTCGCGGGCCGTGAACCCCTCCGGGATGGTGACCTGGTGAGTGACGACCCGGCCGGCCTCGAGTGTTTGCAGGATCTCGCGCAGCGACATTCCGTGGGTGAACTCATACTCCCCGGCCTTCAGGTGCGTAGGGGATCCCTGCATGTAGGCCAGCGCCAGGAAGGACCAGCGGTTCCGGATGACGCCGGCTTCCCAGAGCGTCTGCGCGATCTCCTGAACGCCGGTCTTCGGCTTGATGTAGACAGTCCGTGCGGCGCCGGCACCCATGCCGGAGAAATGGGTGGGATCGGATTGAAGGTAGGTACGGACGCCGATCGCAGTCAGCACCACAGCCAGGAGGAGGGCACTCACCCCTCGATAGCGGGCGAAGAGGCTCGTCAGCATCCGCTAGGAATCTCCTCGATCCCCTGCGGCGCGTTGACGATCCAGAAATCCCTGGAGGATCATCGTCGCCGCCACCTGGTTCACCACCGCGCGCCGTGCCCGTCGCCGCACCCCCGCGCCGACCAGCATCCGCTCGGCCGCCAGGGTGGTGAGCCGCTCGTCCCACAGGTGGACGGGAACATGCAGCCGCTCGTGCAGGACTTGGGCAAACGCCTGGGCCGCGTCGGCCGATGGACCGAGGCTTCCATCCATGTTCTTGGGGAGGCCCACGACAATCGCCCCGATGCCCAGGCTCTGGATGTAGGTCCCGATTGCCTCGACGTCCTGGATCTCGCCGACCCTGGGCAGACTGGCCAGGCCCTGGGCGGTCAGCCCGAGATCATCGCTCACCGCGAGGCCCAGCGTGGCCCGACCCCAGTCCACGGCAAGAATCTTCTGCATCCCTCTGTCCTGGTCCCCGGGTGACCCGCTCGCTTCCATCTTGACTTTACACCCTCATCGCGCCAGAGTCCGGGTCCGATGTCACGCCGCATATCTCCTCGTCGAGAGTCGTCCGGGGGCCCGCAATCTCTCTCGACCCGACTGGACGCTATGTATCGCGCCATGCTCGATGCCCTGGGTCCCCAGGGTTGGTGGCCAGGCCGGACCCGCTTCGAGGTGATCGTCGGGGCCGTCTTGACCCAGAATATCTCCTGGGCAAACGTCGCCAAGGCCATCGAACGTCTCCGGAGGGCGCGCGCGCTGACCCCCAAAGCTTTGACGGCGCTCCCCCAGGACCGCCTGGCGGAACTGATCCGGTCGTCTGGGTATTATAACGTAAAGGCTGGACGCGTCAAACGCTTCCTCGGGTTCCTCCAGGGCCGATATGGATTGAATCTGTCGCGAATGTTTGCCCGCCGACCCTCGATCCTGCGAACAGAGCTGCTGGCCGTGCCAGGAATCGGGCCGGAGACTGCAGACTCGATTCTCCTCTACGCAGGCGGGGTGCCCATCTTCGTCGTGGATGCCTACACCCGGCGGATCCTCACCCGCCATGGCCTGATCGCGGCGGATGCGACCTACGATGCAATGCAGACCCTCTTCATGGGCGCGCTCCCTCCGAACGCGCCGCGCTATAACGAGTACCACGCGCTCCTGGTCGCGGTGGGCAAAACCTATTGCCGCCCCATCCCCCGGTGCGACGCGTGCCCGTTGCGCCGCGACCTGGAGCGCCACTGCCCCGCCACCGCCCGCCGCTTCCTGGCTCTCTCTCCCTAAGACAATCTCACCACCAAGGCACCAAGACACCAAAAAACTCCCCTCTTCACATTTTTTCGGGTGGGATTACAGAAGGCGGCCGAGAACCTCACGAACGCCTTCTCGGTCGAAGTTCTTCGGGGAGTGCAGAGGGTGGTGCCTTGGTGTCTTGGTGGTGGGAAAGCCCGCTATTCCTTCTGCCGCGACCAGAGCAGGTTGTAGCCGTTGACGAAGGCGTTCACCGAGGCCACGATGATGTCCGGCGAGGTGCCCGTCGCCACGACCCGGTTGCTCTTCGTGTCCTTCATGATGATCGTGGTCTCCACGGAGGCGTCCGTCCCGGGAGAGTTGATCTCGACCTGGTAGTCCACCAGATCGAAGAACAGCTTCCCTCGCTTCTCGGCTGCGGTCTTGAGGGCGTTCACCACGGCATCCACGGGACCCACGCCGGACGCATTCGACGTCACGCGTTCCCCATCGAAGGTGATCCAGACCTTGGCCTCGGCCTTCCCCTTGAGCGAGGTGGTGACCTGGAAGTCCTCCACCTGCAGGATGGGCCGGCGCTCCGAGCTCGCCTTGAGCACGTTCTCCACGATGTACTGGAGGTCGGCCTTGGTGATGCCCTTCCCCTTCCGGACGAAGTCGCCCACCAGCGCCGTGACCCGGTGGGCGTAATCGGCCGTCAGCTTCACGCCCAGTTCCTCACGCACCGTCTTGCTCACCGTCTGCTGCGAGGGAACCTGGCTGAACAGGCCGCGCCCGCCATCCTTGGCTGCGGCGGCGCGGATCTCGTACAGTCGGAGCTTGAGGAACTTGTCCACCTCCGCGATCGTCGGCTCGATCGTGGCCGGGGAGGGCAGGACGCGCAGGGCGGCCTTGGGGTCCTTCAGCCCGTTGCCCGTGGCCAGGCAGACGACGACCTCGTCCGGGCGGATCCGGCCCGTGGTCAGGAGGGGTGCCAGGCTGGCGATGGGGATGGCCCCGGCCGGCTCGACGAAGATGCTCTCCAGGTGCGCCAGTTGCTGCTGCCCCTCTAGGATCTCGCCATCCGACATGATGACGCCGCAGCCGCCCGACTCCCGCATGGCGGCCAGCGCCTTCAGCCCGTCCACCGGGTCGCCGGCCGCCACCGCCGTGCAGACCGTGAACGGCTTCTCCACCGCGCTCACCTGGTCCGCCCCCTGCTGGAAGGCGGCCACGATGGGGGAGCAGCCATCCGGTTGGACGCCAATCATGCGGGGCAACCGCTCGGTGAATCCCAGCTCGTAGAATTCCTTGAAGCCCTTCCACAGGGCCGCCATGTTGGTCCCGCAGCCCATGGGCACGATAACGGCGGCCGGCGCCTGCCAATCCAGTTGCTCGATGATCTCGAAGGCCTGCGACTTCTGCCCCTCGACCCGGAAGGCGTAATCCCCCGCCAGATAGAAGCCGTGGCGGTCGCTGACCTCCTCCGCCAGGCGGGCGGCATCGGTGTACGTCCCTCGGACCTGGATGAGCCGAGCGCCGTAGGACAAGGCCTGGGCCATCTTGCCGATGGCGGTGCCCTCTGGGACCAGGACGTAACACGGCAGGCCGGCAATGGACGCATAGGCGGCCACGGAGGCGGCCATGTTCCCGGTCGAGGCCACGCAGACCGCCTTGGCCCCCTGCTCCTTGGCCTTGGTGAGCTCCACCAGGCTCCCGCGGTCCTTGAAGACCCCGGTCGGGTTTGCGCCCTCATTCTTGATGTACAGGTGGCGAAGGGCCATCCGCTCCGCCAGTCGGGTGCAGCGGTACAGGGGCGTGCCGCCCTCGTCCAGCGAGACGACGAGGTCAAGGTTCAGGAGCGGGTAGAAATCGAGATACTTCAGGGCCTTGACGGGGGAGGTGCGTAGCGAATACCGATTCAGGCGGGAGCGGATGTAATCGTAATCGTAGCGGACGTCGAGCGGCCGGCGGCAGACGGGGCAGCGGGTGCTGCTCTCCGTCTCCTTGACCTGCTTGCCGCAGGAGATGCAGTGCAGCTCGTAGAACTGCGCGCCGTTCTTGCGGTTTCGACTGCGAGCCATACCCCCCTCACCAGGCAAAAATCCGGCGCAGTCTAGCCCCAAAGCCCCGGGGTGTCAAGGCGCTTGGCCCGTCCTGTGCGCTTGGCCCGTCCGCCCTCGGTGGGACGCGGTATTGTCTAGGGGGGAATCAAGGCCTCAAGCCAGCCGTCTCACCGTGGCGCTGCTATCCTTGAAGGTGTATCGGCTACCACCCTACCCGCGAACGCCGTAGGGAATCTCTTGGCGCACCAACGGCGATGCCGCTGGTACCGGCGGTTAGAGAATCGTTCGGCCGCCGTCCACCGGCAGGGCCATGCCCGTGATGAAGGAAGCCTCATCCGAGGCCAGGAACAGCATGGCCCGGGCGATCTCGTCGGTGCGGCCAACCCGACCCAGAGGGCAGACCTTGGGCCACGCTGTGAAGGCCTCTTCCCCGTATCCCAGGCGGTTCATGGGCGTGTCCATGAAGCCCGGGCAGACGCAGTTGACCCGGTATAAGGATCAGACTCATCGCCGCAAAGATAATTCGGCCTCGACTCCGCCCCCAGGGACCCCCTCCGGCTCGGCCCAGTGGGGCGGCGGCTGCCGCTATTCCCAGCCGAGGAGTCACGATGTCTCGATACTCGTCTTTCCGGATCGACAAAATCCTCTTGACTAGGGAACGTTGCTCGCGGTATGAAAGCTCTGTTTTCTCTCCAGCGCCAAGCCCACTGACCGTTACTTCGCCGCGGTGCGTTACGGCGGATTTCCTCGATATCCCAGGTAGTCACTGCTCAGCTAGAAGGCAGCAATTGACCCCGATCGCACCCCGGCTTCGCGTTGATCTCAACACGGGCGCGGCGTGGAAGTCGGAGGAAGCAGATCCGAATGCACGAGGTCACGTAACGCCCACATGCAAATTTGTGAGGTCGCGATGAAATGCAACCCAGAAGCGCCGCGCACGATGAGGTGAGGCCGCCATGACACGGATTCTATCCGCGATCGGTCTGGCAATTGTCCTGGTAAGCGGCTGGTGGCTGTGGGTGGGTTACCGGCCAGCCGAGGCCGCGGACATCAGCGCCCTGCTCACCCGCGCGGGGACGGCGGAAAAAGGCGGCGACCACGCGGCGGCCATCGAAGCGTTGGAGCAGGCCCTCGAGAAGGTGCGCGTCGAAGCACCGCTGACCGTGAAGCCGTTTCTCCTCGTCACCCAGCCCGCCAAGTTCTACGGTGATTACACGCCGCGCCCGAACGCGGTCTTCCAGGGCGGCGAGCCGCAGCAGTTCTACATGGAGCCGAAGAACCTCGTCTATCCGCGGACGGTCGCAGGCACCTACGAGCCCGCGTTCGACGTCGATCTCCAGATCCTCACTGCGGGCGGTCAGGTGGTGGTGAGCCAGGAGAAGTTCGGCTCGTTACGCTTGCCGACCAAGAGCCCCGTCCAGGACATTTTCCTGAACCTCAAAGTGACGCTGAGCGGCGCCCCGCCCGGCGAGTACAGGGTCCGGTTCGTCGTGCGCGACGTGAACTCGAAGAAGACCGCCACGGTGACTCAGCCGATCACGCTGAAGTAGCGAGCATATTTCACGGGGAGGGAATCCATGTGTAAGGAAAGAATTTCAAAAGTGGTGCTGACTGTGACGTCGGCCGTGGCCATCGTCCTTGCTGTCGCCGGATGCGGGAAAAAAGAAGAGCCGGCCCCGAAGGCGGCGAGCCAGCCGACGGAGGTGAAGAGGCTGGTAGACGACACGAAACGTTACGCAGAAAGGCTGAAGGCTCAACCGGCTGGAGGTGGCCCGGCGCCCGAACAGCTTGCCAAACTGACCGCCCAGTTGGACCAGCTTCTCCGTCATATGGAGGAAAAGGCCCAGGTACAGCAACAGGGCGGCGATGTCTCCAAACCCAACGAGCAGATCGCCGCGGATTTGGCACAACTGCAGGAAGTCCAGAGTACCCTGCCGGCCGCCACGGGGGACCAGGGGACGCCGCCGGCCGCAGGGCAAGAAGCGCAACCAGCCTCCACCGGAGCGCAGGCGACACCACCGGCTGCAGGCCAGGAAAAACCGGCCCTCGACATGATCAGCGAGAACCTTGCGAAGATCACCCAGATCGTCAAGCAGGGGCAGGAGCTCGTTGCTGTGTTGCGCCCGCCCAAGGGCCAAGCCGGGGACCCCTCTGCCTCCAGCATGGGTGGAACCTCAGAGGGAACACCGCCCGCAGGTGGGGCTCAAGCGTCCGAAGTTTTGCAGTCGAGCACAGGATCGTCCGCCACGGCCTCTGCGACCACTGAGTCCTCCACCACTCCTGTTCCCGAAACCACTGAGTCCTCCAGTGGCGCCTCGGGTAGCGCTGCCCCCGTGCTCGTAGCCCAGGCCGGCGGGCAGCCCGCGCCTGTCACCACGGGTTACGCCCGTGTGCACATGAATGCATACCCAAAAGGGCGGTTTCAGCTAAAGGTCAACGGGTTGCTGGCGGGTCAATATGACAGTCATATCGATACGGAGTTGGGCCCGCTCCTCAAGGCTGGAGCCATCAATACGATCACTTTTACTTTCAGCCAGCCTGGAAGCACAGTAGATCTCCAAGTCATGGCTCCCGGTAGCGATAAATGGTTTAACATTCTGAAATTCCACGCCTCAAAAGAAAAGCTGGAGGACAGCGTGCAGATCCCCTTCGTGGGCGAAAAGAAGTAACCATACAGTCCGATCGGTAGAAGCCTGGCTGACGCCTTCTGTGGACAGGAGGTGCCCCATGACACCCCTCCGTACATCCTTACTCGTCAGGCGAGTCCAGTTGTTTGCTTGCGTTGCGATCCTCGCCGCCGGCTGCGCCGGCCAGATGCCTCGCCTACCCGAGGGGGCGGGCATGGCCCTCGGCTTGGGGAAGGCCTTCATGGACCGTCCCAGCTTTAGCGACGCCGACGAGGCGCGGATGGCCAGGGAAAATGCCAAGAAGTTCGAGGCCGAACATCAGATGTGGGAGGACCCGCTCCTCGAGGCCTACCTGACCCAGATCACCCAGCGGATCGTTTCCGTCGCCAAGCCCCGGCCCTTTCCCTACCGCATCCGCGTCGTCAACGAAGCGAGCATCAACGCCTTCACCTTCGGCGGGGGCCTCATCTACGTCCATGCTGGCTTGCTCGCCAGGATGGAGAACGAGGCAGAATTCGTCACGGTGCTCGCCCATGAGATCGCCCATGTGACGGAACAGCACGTGACGAAGGGGATCGAGGCGGCCTATGGCATCCAGCTCCTCGGGCAGGTTGCAGCGACTGGTGCTGCCGCGTCAGGGACCCTTCCGCCGGCGGCACTCGAGAAGACGTTCGAATACTCGATGAACGCCGCGATCAACGGTTATGGCCGGAGCCAGGAGACCGAGGCAGACGAGGTGGGCCTCGAGTACCTGGTCAAGGCCGGCTACGACCCTCGCGAGGCACCTCGGACGTTCGAGCAGCTCATGAAAGAGTACGGAGACCAGACGTCGTTCCAGAACTTCTTTTATGGAAGCCATCCGACGAACGCTGCCCGCATCGAGCGGACGACCGAACTCGTCAAGTCCAAGTACGCCAAAGATCTGGCGACCCGGCGCCTGGTCGTGAACACCCAGGAGTTCATGCAGCGCACGCGGGTGCTCGTCGTCGCCACGGGAATCCTGGATTACGACACCAAGCGGTTCAACACCGCGACCGCCATGTTCAAGAAGGCCGCGCGGGCCGATGCGGCCGACCCGGTGCCGCATTATTACCTTGGAAAGATCGCCCTGGAGACCGGCAGCGACGCCGGCGCGGTTGACCGGGCCATCGCCCACCTGGGCGACGCGACCAAGGCAGACGCCAAGTACGCGCTGGCCTATCGAGAGCTTGGACTCGCCTACTACCGAAAGGGCGACAAGCCAAAGGCGATCAGCGCCTTCGAGCGCTATCTTGCCCTCGATCCAAGCGCCAAGGATGCCGACCGAATCAGAGCTTCAATCACTGAACTCAAGCGGTAGCAGCGTGAAGCTGGTCATCCACCGGAAGCCGCCGGTACGTGTTGCGCCTGATGTGGGTTGCACGCATTAAGGCAGCGTGATCGCCCGGGAGGAGATCATGCGCACATTCATGAAGCCGATCCTGCTGATCGTCGCAATACTGTTGATGCCGCTGACGCCCGCCGCCCAGGGACACGACGCCTCCTCCGCACAACGGCAAAGGCCGGCTTCAGATCAAGGTCAATGGCCTGCTGGCAGTTGCCTATGACCAACATGTCCAAATGGCCTTGGACCCCCTTCTGCAGCCCGGGGCCATGAATACAATCACCTTTACATTCAACCGCCCTGGAGGCCAAGTCGAACTCTCAGTCAAAGCTCCCGGTAGCGATCAATGGGTTCCGATTCTGAAGTTCACCGCCCCACAGGGCAAACTGGAAGACAGCTTCGAGGTTCCATTCGTGGGGGAAGGAGGGCAGCAAGTTCGGGAGGCAGGAGGAAAGCCAGAACCAGCGAGATCGGCGCGCCCGATCCCCCAAAAGATCCTGACGCCAAAGAAATCGCGATATTCCAAAGCCGTGCCAGGCGGCGACAGCAGCTCTGCAACGTCTCGCCCCGAAAGGAGGGCCCAGTGAAAACTTTCCCAGAGGGAATCGGCCGGCTAGTCCTTTTGCTTGTGACATCCCTTGGACTCCTGACGCTCCCATACGCATTGCCTGCCGAGGCCAAGTTTCACAAAGGGCTCTTGGATGACCCCAAGGGGAAGGCCGAGCGGTCCGCCGAGTGTGCGAAGGGAGATACCAAGGTCGAGAGGAAGATCGTAAGCGGTACGATCAAGCACGCGAAGGAGAAGTACAAAATCGCTTCCCTGGTCGACGCGAACGACGAGAAGCGCTCCGAGAAAGAGATGTATGACTTTCTGAACTGGAAGCTTGGGTCCCCGTCGGCGGTGTGCGGTCAGTACATTACTGGGGGGCAAAAGCACTTCAATAAAGGTTACACTGACGAGGCTGCAGCGTCCCTGTTGGGGATGGAACTGCCCGGGGGCGGACGGACCGAGTTCAAGCTCCCGAAGAGGATCTCCGACCAGCTCAAGGCGCAGATCAAGAGTTGCGCGGACCAGGTTGCGGGTGCGGTCGCGGGTAAGGCGCCAGCGAGCCCGGCGCCGGCGAGCCAGTCGGCCACAGACAAGCTCACCGCCCAGGCGATGGAAAAGGTGTCGCCTGCCTGCAAGCAGCAGGTAGATAAGCTGCGCCAGCAGCTCGAGAAGGACTACAGCATCCCGCCGGAGCTGCAAGACATGGCCATCAAAAAGATTTCCGAGGCCGCGGTCGCGGGGACCAAGGCGGTCGACCGGATCGGATTCAACATGCCCAAGAAGTGGGATGTCGAAACAAGCGCCGTTGAGAAGCTGATGGCCGAAAGACGGGCTGAAAGGGGTGCGCGGTAAGCGGCGACAAAGGGTCGAGACCAAACAATTGGCGCGGTTTCGCTGGGACATCGCGATTGCGGAGGGATCAACGAAGAGCAACCTCAGCGGCCTCTCGCCGAGGGCCACTGAGTTGTAGTTTCTGCCGTGAGGAGGACAGCCGAATCCGTAGAAGGAGAACGACGATGATGCCGATGGCCAAGCCGACTCGTCTCGTCGCGGCGGTGGCCGCGACATTCCGTCCGGCCCTGCTCGCTCTCTTCGCTTTGTTCGTCTCAGGATTTCTCTGGCCGGCCGTGGCCGCGGAACCGTGTTGCCAGATCACCAGCATCGACACCAGCGGGGGCACGGTGACGGCCAAGGAATCGGCCAGCCAACGGACATTCCAGTTCACTGTAAAAGACCGTCTGCTCCTCTCTAGGCTCAAGGTGGGCCAGAGGATCTACGCGAACTTCAACAGCAAGCAGGTGTCTGTCGATGGCAGGGTGTTCTGCTGCCCGATCGTGACGATCTCGGCGGCTGCCCCGCAACCGGCGCCCCGACCGACCACTGCGCCGAGCACCCCGTCCGCCTCTCCACCTCGTCCAGCCCCAGGCGGACCGCCCCCCGCTGGGCAGCCGGCGACCGGAGCGGCGCCGCCGGTCATTACGTTGCCGAAAGCCTTCATTGCCACCGGCCCCGTGAGAAGATCGGCCCCGCAGCGCAGTGCCCAATGGGAATCGCGCCGCCTGAGCACGACGGTGGATGGCAAGCCCACCGACGTCGAGGTGATCCACCTCCGCGGAATCGAGGGGATTGAAGCGGCCGACATTCCTGAGTCGGCGAAGGCGTTCTTCCTCACCCACGCCAAAACGCTCCCCCCGGATGAGGTGGCTCACTATGTGGTCAATAAGAAACAGATCGAAGAGTGGGCCAAGACTCATCCGATGCCCGAGACCTTGAAGAAGAAAAAGGAAACCCATCGTAAGCGCGGATGTCACAGCATCTCGATGAAGTGCGCCAGAAAGGGAGTGGAGCATGTTTCAAAGGAAGTGTCGAAACAGGCCGAGGCTCTGCGAAAGGAGGCTCGCGACGAGTGGAAAGATATCTCGCGCGAACTCGGTCGCGGCTTGAAGATGACCGAAGGGGCACTGCTCGAGTGCTTTCGCGACCACACGATCTCGAGTGGCCCCATACGGATCGGGTCACTGACAATCCCGCCGAAGATCAGGTTCGCCGGGCCCCTTGCCACAGGCAAGGACGGCAAGGTGGACGGCAGGGCGAACATCAGTTTCCCCATCCGGTTGGATGAAGTCACTGTCGAAGTCAAAGCGTTCGTCATCCCCTGCGCGGTCACCGTGCCGGCGCTCCCCATCTTTGTACGTCCGAAGAGCGTTTCGCTTGAGGGAGTCCTGACCGTGGACAGCACCCTCGACCTGGAGCTCAACGCGAAGGGCAGGCTGACGAAAGAGATCCCGCTGATCCAGCGGACGGAGGTGAATCTCTTCACGACCGTCATCTTCATCCACGCGGTCCCGGTCGAGTTGGACCTCGGGATCGAGTTCGAGGGCCAGGTGGTCATCAAAACCGACGGTGCCCTGCACGCGACGTTCTGCGATGTGAGAAAGCGGAAGATCCGGTTAGACTTCGACTGCAACGGTAAAGGCTGCAGTGGCTCGCCGCGCGACCTGCCGGTGGACTTCACACCCATACGGGATCTGCAAGTTGCTGCCCAAGGCCACGCCTCCATCAGGCCGGCCGTCTTCACCGCGGTTTCGTTGGATGTCAATTTCGGCGCTCTGGGGGCCCGCGTCGGGCCAGAGTTCTACGTGAGCGCCGAGGTCCAGGGCGCGGCACGCGCTGGCTCCTCCGGGACGCCGCCGGCCAGCCCGGCTGTAACCGCTGCCGGCCTTACGGCCAACTTGTACGCGGGCGTCGATATGCGCTACTTGGTTGACTTCCTGCAACCGGAATTCGCGCCAGGGGTGTCTCCCGTGAAGAGTTTGGAGAGCAGAGCCCATCTGTGGAAAGACAGCCTTCTGTCCAAATCAGTGGGCTCGCCGTCGGCCGCAGCCCAACCGAGCAAACCGGGCTCGGCGAGCGCGCGGTGTGCGAAGTGAAGGTCCTGAACGCGACGTTCGGGCGGCTGCGCTGATGGCCCTGCTCAACGCCGCCTCCGCGTCAGCCCAGCCGGAGTCGTCAGCAGCTCGTCTCCCGGTCTTCGAGTAGGAGGCCGGGATGAAGGCCGTTAGGTCGGTCGCGGTCGTTATTGATCTGGATTCGAGATCCTGCCCCAGCACAAGGACTTCTTCCAGAAGGTCTCCGGAAAGCTCGACCCCGAGGTGCGATGGGCGCGGCAATTCAAGGGCGTGGACGGGTATGTGCCCGGCTGTGCGGCAGCGATGCGGGTGTCGCAGTAAGTCGGATCCACTACCCTCCTCCGGCGAGGGGCCGGGAAAGGCAAGACGATGAAAAACATCTGCGGAGATCTGCACTTGCGCTGGGCCGCTCTCGGGTTTTTGCTTGCCATGACGATTCCCACGGCGGCGTACGCCGCGGCTCCCGACTCGCCGCTCCTCCCCGCGTGGGAATTCCGCATTGCCCAAGCCGCCATCCCAAAGCCCGTAGACAGAATCTCCCAGCCCACCGCTGTCGCGTATCTGGTGAATGGATTTACGGGCTGCTGCATCTCACCGAAAGTGTGGGATTTTCTTCGCGGCAAAGGCGCGCGGGTGCACGAATCAAACTGGAACGAAATTGACAGGAAGGGAAATCCGGGTGACATCAACCCCTTTGATGCCAGTCTCCTATCTTGGAAGGTCCGTCCCGATCCGCCCAATGATGAAACCTTCATCAAGCAAATGCTGGAAGCCATCGGAAAAATCCCGCCCACAACTCCCCTGATCCTGATTGGGCATAGCTTCGGCGGTGACGCGATCCTGCAGGTGGCTACACGTCTCAACAAGAATACCGGGCGTCGGATTGCGTTTCTTGGCGTGCTCGATGCCGTGGGGAAAGGGGGATTGAGAAAGAATGTCACGAGTCCCGTCCCGCCGAATGTAGAGTACTTTTTCAACCGATGGCAGGCGAATCAGCCTTTCCAGGGTGACCACTTCATTCCCTTCGATCGGTCTCTCAACGGGGACATAAAGACTCACGCGCGTGACAACAGCCAGGGAAAGCAGAATACGGAAAAGACGGCCAAGTGCGACACGAAATACCGGGATCCCATCAAGGCGATTCCCCAACTTCTCCAGCATGGCGAAGTCCCGAAAGATTCCTGTATCCAACAGAAGATCATCGAACTTCTCGCCGCCAGGATTTTCAAATAGGCCCTAGTTCCGGCAAAGGAGGAAATGTCATGAGCACCAGGCTACCGAGCCTCACGATGATTGCCGCGCTGGTCCTGGGCGCGGTGGCCTGGCTCGCGCCGGGGCCTTTCTGCTGCCCCATCGTCAGCGCCGGCACCGCTCCACCCGTGCAAACCGCGCCAGGGGTGGCCACGGCCCTGCTCCGCCAGACGAAATTCGACCCTAAAGTCCACGGGTTCGAGTTCACCAACTACTTCACCGGTGACATCCTGGTGGATCTGCCCGTGATCGGCAGGGTCGACCTCGGTAATACAACCTACGGGCTCTGTGGCGGAATGATCTTTGCGGCCTACGACACCTTCAACCTCGGCGCCATGGCGCCCGATGTCCCCACCACGCCTCCTGCCTCGGGAACCCCCATGCGTTCTTACATCTACGGGAGGCAGATGGACAGCCTCAGGAACAACGACTGGTTTCTGGTCCGCCGGCTCGTCTCGTGGATCCGGAAGCCCCTCAAGGACCAGACGGTTCCCAACCCGGCGGCCAAGGGTGGGGTCAATGTGCTCGAACGGGGGCTAATACATCTCTCGGGAAAGGAGTTCAAGAACAAGATCCAACCCGAGCTGAACGCGGGGCGGCCCGTGACTATCGCTCTCGTCAAAGCGTCGGGCGAAGACTTGCTCTCGAATTCCAAGGCCGCGTTCAGCAAAAACCATCAAGTCCTGGCCATCGGCTATCGCAAGCATGGCGACGAATGGCAGATCGACATCTACGATCCCAACTTTCCCAACACGATTCAGACGCTCCACACCGACGGACGGTATCAGACCCAAAAGGGCACCACCACACACACCGGCAGTTTCCGTGGTTTCTACCGTGCGCCCTACAAGATCGAGAGGCCGCCATGGGTAAAGGCCAGCCCGACGGTGGCGAGTCGCCTCAAGAGTTTTCCAGCCGTATCCCTCGGGAGACCCGACTCCGACGATTGACATGGACGCCGATATGGTTGCAGCAGTCAAAGCCGCCGGTGCGGCGCCTTGAGCGAACCTGGGTTCACGGTCATGACGGGTTTGCTGGTGGGAATCTCCCTCTTCGGGGAATGCCTGCCGCTTACAGCAGTCGGCATCTTTGTCCCGACATAGACACCCAAGTACGTACATGAGGAGACCCTCCATGCGCGTCCGCGCCTTCCCGGTTGGCCTCGTCAAGTGCGGCCTAGTCCTCGCCCTCGCGCTCTCAATCCTGGTCGCCCTGGCAGCGCCCGCGGTCTCGGCACAGCTTTGCCCCCCGCCGGTGGTGAAGTCCCCGGAGTTGCTGGAGCCGAAAGGCTGGTGTTTCGTGGCCAGCAAGGACCCGAGACGGCCAGCGATCCTCCTCTTCCACGGCTTGCACCAAGGGGAGTGGAACTGGACGGCGCCGTCGTCGCATGACCAGTACATCTACAACTACAAGGAACACCCCAAGGTCCGTCACGAGACGAAGGAATCGCCGGGCGTCGGGATTTTCAAGATCGGGCGGTCGGAGAAGCTCGATCCGAAGAAGGTGGTGGACGACAACAACTGGTTCAATTTTCTTCTCAACCAGGGATATAGCGTCGCGACCTGGACACAGGACGGTCCCCGGTTCGAGGCGGCCTATCAGTCCGCCAAGAAGGCGTATCAGGTCTTTTTGAAAGAGACGTCTACCCGCAGTTCCTCAGCGCCGCCGCCCATCGCACTGATCGCCCACAGCCGCGGTGGACTCGTGATTCGACGGCTGCTCAAGGACCTGGAGAACGACGTGCGGCGGGTTCGGTGGGTGATCACCCTGCACTCCCCCCACCAGGGCAGCGATATGGCGCGGGTGCCATCCCAGATCTTTGGCGAGATCACCGACCTCTTGAATCCGGTGCCTCTGCCCAAGAAGATCAAGGAGGAGCTCCACGAGCTGGCCGTCGAAATGGCGCGGCCGCTCACGAAGTTCGTCACCGATCACACGAAGGCCGGCGACGAGTCGCGAGAACTGATGCCGGGTGGGCCGCTCTTCAGGAGCCTTGAAGACGGGGAGAAGGCGCTTCCGGGGGTGAAGTACTACACCTTCGGCGGCACGAACCCAAGGTACTACCGGCTCTACACTTGGGTATTCACGCCGGGCAGCGCGACGCCCCAGTTTCGGGGCCTCGACAAGTACTTCAAGTGGGAGATCAAGCCGGTGGAGATCGAGCAGATTTCGCCGATGTTCGACAAGGTCCGGGACTTTGCCGGAGAGATCAAACCTGGATACGGGGATGGCCTCGTCACCGACGAGCGGGCCCGACTGCCGAAGAAGACCTTTCCGAACGCGATCCACGAGACGACCAAGCTCAACCACGCTGAGGTGTTATGGAACTCGGATCTCCAACGGAAGGTCGTCAGCATCCTGGCACGCCCCTGACCGCTGTCGGCCCCCCCGGGGGCCCGACCGACTCCTTACCAGGGAGGGTCTCGTCAGCACGACCCATCAGCGTCTCATGTTCTCGATGACGGAGGTGCTCGTGAAGATTTTGTTGCTCCTCTCGGCCTGGCCCGAAGGCCCGGCGGACGCTCACCTTCCTTTGGTGGGCACTGCCCGCGGACCGGCCTAGAGCAGCCGTAAGCTCCGCGGCGCGGTCGGCCGCGCTCATGTGCAGCCGTTGTCGGACTCCGACAGGGCCGGCCACTACGGAGATCCTCGGAAGAAAACCCCAACAGAGCGCCATCAACCCGACGACGCGGCCGCTGAGGGCTGGCCTAGATTAATGGTGGCCCGGTCGGGGGAAGGCGGTGTCCCGTGATGAGAACCATCGCCCCACGGCCGGATCCGCCTAGCGTCAGTCGTGCTCCCAGAGGGGCTCCTGACGCCGGGAGGGGCAGGCCCTGCAGCTGAGCTTTATCGTTGTGCTTCAGCAAGTAGGAGCAAGGTGGGGACCGGATGAAGGGAGACTCCATGAATCGTGCCGCGTTTAGTACCCTCACCTCCGAAGTCTCCACAGCCATCGATGTCATCCTCGAGAACGCGGCGTTCATCGCCAAGGAAACGCCGACCCTTACAGTTAGCCAGAACCGCAAGGCCGAGGTGCTCGAAATATGCAACGCCTTTGAGGAGACGCTGATCTTCGATGTGAGGAAAGAAGTCGGGACGCTTGCGGACAAACTGGGACTCCATCCAGGCGAGGAGCCCTTAGATCCGAATGTGGTGAATCCGGACCCCCTCGTTAATATCAGGTTTATCAGGGAATGGACGTGGCAAGAGATCGCGAAACTTGACAGGGTCATCAGGAATCTTCCAGAAGACACGAAGGGCACCGAGGAAATACAGTTCGCAATCCTCCTGAGGGAATCGGGGGCCAATATTCTTAGCGCCTACGAGCGACTGTGCGCTGCCACGGACGAGATTAGCCGGCTGTGGGCGGAGCATCACAGGTGACCAGGCTCCCCATCCTCGTCGGCGCAGTGCTCTGCCGGAGGCTAAAGGGGCGATGACGCAACTAGAAGGGCAAAACTATCCGGGATGTCAAGTTGGCGAGGCGGGAATATGGGGCTTCACGGACGAGGTGAGGTGCCACGTCAGCATCGAGACCATGATGAGCTGCGGCTGCGGCGGGTATGTCGATCATAGCGTCCACCACTGCACCCAGTGTGAGAGATATTTTCTGTTCGCCTACGAGGAGCACTGGCTGCCGTCAAGGGAGGATGCGTACGTAGCCGAGATCGGCCGCTCCGAGGCCCAGGCGCTTGTGGCCCGGCTCCGCGAGTGTCCCAATTTGGACAAGCGCAACTGCGGGTGCGATGTACACCGCGGCTCCAAGTTCCTTTACAAGGAGACCAAGGGGCAGCGCCCTGGAAAGACACACCCTCGACTCGCTGGCCCCGGGAAAGAAGAGGCGATGGAAGATCGCCAGCAAGGTCTTCGGCCCCTGAGAGGAGGAAGCGAACCGTCATGAGGCTCTGGGGCAAGGTGGCGAGCGGGATGTTGCTGGTTTTCGCCGCTGTTTCCGTGGTGGTCGCCGTCGTCGTGCCGGAGATGCGGTCGGCGTCCATGCTCGCTGCTGTCCTCATGCTTACCGTCGCCCTGTTCGGCGTTCCCGCGCTCGTGCGGATCTTCCTGTCCTTCACGGGGGACGAGGAAGTGCTGGAGAACGGCACCGCGGGGTCGGCCACCATCACCTCCCTGAAATGGACTGGGTGGCGCTACAACCGCTACTACCCCATCGTCAGGTTCAGCCTCAGTGTAGAGGCGGGCAACGTCTATCCGGTCGAGATCAAGCAGACAGTCGACCCGGAGATATTTTCGCGACTCACCCCAGGAGTTGTCGTCGGGGTGCGAGTGGACCCCTTGGATCGCAAGAAGGTCGTTATCGACTGGCGCCAGCCGGTTCGCGCGGCCACAGGCGCGATGGTGGGCTCAAGTGTGACCGAGGACGCCCGAGGGACAGTCACTCCCACCGCGCGAACCTCACCGTGGCCGCTCCTGCGCTGGATCTTTCTCGTACTCGGTGTGGTCTTTCTTCGCCTGAGCTGCGAAGAGGGCTACTATGAAAAGGGCGGGGTCAGGGTTGAAGGGGTTGTCCTGCACAAGGCGTTCTCTCCAGGGACCACCCCTTCGGGAGGCAGCGGCAGCTCCCCGTCCAGACACTCTGTGAGCTACCGCTTCACCACGAAAGAGGGGCGAACGCTCGAGGGCAGATCCGACGTCCTACCCGGGATGTGGCGGCAACTCAAGGAAGGCGATCCGGTTGCCGTCGAGTACCTGCCGGACTCGCCCGACACCAACCGCATCCCGGAACAGCGAGCGAGGTCCCGGACCTGGACAATCATGGCGCTCGTTCTGCTCGCTGCGAGCGCTGTCCTTTTCATAATCGTCCGGCGTCAGCGATTGGCTCACGCAAGTCGCTGAGCCAGATAGGGGTTCTTCATCTACGATGGCGTCCGAAAGATCCTTCTTTGGCTTAGCCAAAAAGTCCTTCGCCTTCTGGTTCGGCGGCATCTGGCTCTTCTGTGGGGCGCCGTTCCTGATCATCGGCATCTATGTCGGGATCGACACGATGCGTCAGCAAGCACGCTTCCGGGACGAGGCCCAGGTTGCCCAGGGCATGGTGCTGACGAAGTCGATCAGAAGCAGTACAGACAGCAAGACGTACTGGGTGGGCTATCGCTTCAGCGCGCCGGACGGCATAGTGGTGAACGGCGAGGCGAAGGTCAGCGAAGAGTTCTGGGACCGACTGGTGGAGCGGGAGCCCGTCCAAATCACGTACCTGCCCAGTGATCCCCGGAGTCACCGGATCGAGGGCGAAGGGCCCGACTGGATGCTACCGCTGATCTTCACGGTCCTGGGGCTCGTCTTGGTACCGCTGGGAGGGGGGATCTTCCTCAAGGGTGTGCGCGGGATCCTGCGCGAGCTCCGACTCCAGGTCGAGGGCACGATGGCCGAGGCGACGGTGGTGGAGGTGGGCCCGGCCAACGCCAGCCTCAACGGCATCCCGCAGTGGAGGATCCGCTATCGCTATCAGGATCATCGGGGCCGAACGCACACCGGGGAAAGCGCCCTCATGGCGCCGGACGAGGCGCAGGAGTGGAAGGTGGGCGACACGGGGGCAGCGCGCTTCGATACGCGCGCCTCGAAGAAAAGCATCTGGATCGGGAGAGCATCGTGAGGATACCGGTCACTTTTTCCGGCCGGACGTTTTTCTTGTGGTTCGGAGCCCTGTTCATGTGCGCCGGCCTGATCGTGCTCTACGGGGGGATACAGGAGGCGACCCGGGAGCGGGCCTACCAGAAGCAGGGCCAGATCGTCGAGGCGGTCGTGCTCAGCAAGTCGATCCAGCGGGCGTCGCGCCAGGGGAACCCCAGCACGCGATACGAGATCATCTATCGCTTCACGACCGCCGACGGCCTGACGGCCGAGGGCGTCGCCGCCGTCGCCGTGGAGGAGTGGGAGAGCTTGGAAGCGGGGGACCCGTTCAAGGTCACGTATCTTCCCAGGGCGCCGGAGGCGAGCCGCCCCGAGGGTGTGGGCGGCATGAAGTCCCCCCTCCTCATGATGGGGGCCGGCAGCCTCTTCGCCCTTATCGGGGGCGTCCTCTTCGTGAGGAGCGCGACCCGGATCTGGCGAGAGCGGCGCCTGCTCCGCGAGGGCCAGACGGCGCAGGGTACGGTCCTCGCGATCGAGCCTACCAACGTCGCCGTCAACAACGTTCAGCAGTGGGAGGTGCGGTATCGGTATCCAGACCAGTTCGGGCGGGCCCAGGAGGGGACGAGCGGTCCCGTCCCTCCCGATGCGGCCCAGGCCGTCGGAATCGGCGACGCCCTGGCGGTCCGTTTCAATCGGGAGCATCCCGAGGAGAGCGTCTGGGACAGGGCCCGGGCGCCGGTGCCGGCGGGCGGGACCACCGAGGCCCTGCAGCAGAAGGGGTTGCTGTCGTTCCTGAAGCGGCTTGCCAACTTTGCCGTGATGCTGGGACTCGTCTTCGTCGCAATGGTCGTGGCCGAGGCCGTGCCGGCCATGAAGGATCTGGAACGTTTCATGGTCCGCCACCAAGTCCCGCTCCTGGCAGTGACGATCGGGATGACCGTCGTCGGATTCGTGCTGTTCATGGGCAGCATCCTTTACCGGATCTTCGGGGGCGCCGGCGAGCCGATGAGCCACACGGAGGTGGAGGATCTCGAGCGGAGCGTGCGGATGGATGCGCGCCCGGTCTTCGCACGCGTCTCCAAGTATCGGTTCCGCGGTCGGAGCACCGGCTCCTCGTTCTCCGAGCAGTTCACTGTGCGGGAGGCCAAGGACGCCTGGAAGCAGCGGGGCTGGCGCACGAGCCCACGCTGGCGGAGCAACTTCGTGGTGATGACCGGCGTGATGCTGTTGACCATCGGGCTCTTCGGCATCTTCATCGTCATCGGCCCGAACTTCATCAAGCTGCTGTGCGGCACGGCTCTCGTCTACGCAGCGGTCAGAACGATCATCGCATTCGCGCGCGCGTGAGGAATTATCGTCCCCCCCCCGGCCCCTGGCGCAATTCCTTGGAATGTATTTCCTCGAGTTATCACGGGATCGGTATGAGAAAAAAGCACGGTTTCCGGATATTTCCTCAACTTATATGATCGTGCGGCCGCCGTCCACGGGCAGGGCCACGCCCGTGATGAAGGATGCCTCATCAGAGGCCAGGAACAGCATGGCCCGGGCAACCTCGTCGGTGCGGCCAACCCGACCCAGAGGGCAGACCTTAGCCCACCCTGCGAACTGTGCTTCCACATCTTCTTTCGTCCCGGAGCCACGGACCATGGGCGTGTCAATGAAGCCGGGACAGACGCAGTTGACCCGGATGCCGTGGGGCGCCCCTTCCAGCGCGGCCATCTGGGTGAGCTGAAGAATTCCGGCCTTGGACGCGGCATAGGCCCCGTGTCCTTCCTTGACCCGGATGGCCATGCGAGAGGCGATGTGCACGATGGCACCGCCCCCCTGCTGTCGCATGGCCGTCATCGCCGCCTTGGTCAGAAGGAAGGCTCCGGTCAGGTTCACCTGCAAGACCTCGTTCCATTCCTCCTCGGGGGTTTCTTCCAACAGGTGCGCCTTGAGGATGCCGGCACAGTTGATCAGAACGTCCAGCCGACCGAAGACTCGGCGGGCGGTCTCCACTGCCCCTTGCACCTGATCCCAGCGGGTGACGTCACAGGCGGACGCCTCGGCCTTTCCACCCGTTCGCCCGATTCCCTCGGCTACGACCTTGGCCGCCACCTCGTTGATATCCGCGACAACCACGGCGCCGCCCCGTCCCGCAAAGATCTCGCACGTCGCCTGGCCGATCCCGGACCCCCCACCAGCCACCAGCGCCACCTTGCCTGTGTAGTCCATGTTGCCTCCCGCACTACGGTATCAGGATCATGCTCGATCGCTGTCGCCCCACTCCGCTGCCAAGCCCATGGGCTGCGCCTGGAAGAGTCGCCCGTCCATGGGTCGAACGTCCGGGGCCACGCGTAGGGAAAAGCCCACTTTGGCCTGAATGTCCCTTTCCACGTCGATCCCCGGTGCCACCTCGCTGAGCAGCAATCCGTCCGGCGTCAGGCGAAAGACCGCCCGCTCGGTGACGTACCAGACCTCCTGCCCCTGCTTGGCCGCAAGCGGCCCATTGAAGGTGATGTGCTGGGTACGAGCAACGAACTTGGGAAACTTCCCCTCACGGACAATGCGTAGGCGTCCCTCCTTCACCCGGATATCCAGCCCCCCGGCCGTGAGCGTCCCGCAATAGACGAGCTTCCGGGTTCCCTGGGCAATGTTGATGAAGCCACCTGCCCCGGCAAGAACGTGGGGTTGCGCCGCCAGGCGGCTGACGTTGACGTTTCCACGGCCATCCACTTCGGCGAAGGACAGGCACCCCATCGTGATGCCTCCCCCATCAATCAAGTCGAACTGCGCCGGCGAGTCAATGATGGCCTCGGGATTGTGGGACGCGCCAAAGGCAAATCCCGTGAGCGGGAGGCCGCCGATGGCCCCCTGCTCAACCGTGAAGTTGAGATGATCGAAGACCCCCTCCTCAAGGGCGACCTGGGGAACCAGAGAGGAGATACCGAACCCGAGATTCACGGTATCACCTGGGCGAAGCAGACACAGGGCGCGACGGGCAATGACCTTCTCTGGTCCCAGGGGCAGCGACTCCACCGGGTACCCGGCCGTCCGGATTTCCCCGCTGATGGCCGGGTCATACGCGATGCCGGTGTTCATCCGTTGGTCTGGATCCACCACCAGGGCGTCCACAAGGATTCCGGGCACTCTCACCAGATGCGGCGGGATGGTTCCCGGCGTGGCGATGCGCTTCACCTGGGCGATCACCTTTCCCCCGGAGTTGTGCGCCGCCATCGCTTGAGCCAGGACCGCGAGGACCACCCCCTCGTGCTCGAAGCTCAAGTTGCCGTGCTCGTCCCCCGTTGTCCCCCGGATGATGGCCATGTCAATGGGGAAGGCGCGGTACAGGAGCCATTCCTCGCCCGACAGGTGGACCACCTCCACGAGGTCCGGCGGGGTGACCCGGTTCATGCGTCCGCCCTGGTCCCGCGGGTCCACGAACGTCCCCAGTCCAATCTTCGTGATCACGCCGGGCTTCTTGGCGGCGATGTCCCGGTGCAGATGCATCAGGACGCCCAGGGGCAGGTTATAGGCCTCCACCTGGTCGGCGTGAATCATGGCGGAGATCTTTGGGGAGGGCGCCGAGGCGGGTGCGTTGACGTACGAACCGCCGACGAGACGCTTGATCAGGCCGGAGTGGGCCAGGTGATCCAGGCCGACCGTTCCGAAGGAATCCCCCACCGCGACCGGAAAGACGACCGTCAGGTCGCGTGGTTCACCCGAAGAGAGAAACCGAGCTTCTATCCCCGCCAGGACCTTACCCGGCACCAGTTGCGCTGCTGAACCGCTCACCGTCACGACCGCCCCGTTGGGGATCAACCGTGCGGCCTCGTCGGCCGTCAGGATAGGCTTTTGCCTTTGGCTCATGCGCTCTGCGTCCTCTCGACCCCCTCGGGGAATGTGCGCAGTACCCAAAGCAGCCGATCAAGCAAAAGCTTCCCCGCCCACTGCGTGCTAGAGCTCTCGCAGGACCTCCCGGATGCTCTGCTCCAGGATGGCCAGCATGGCGTCAATGTCCCGCTCGGTCACGATGAGCGGCGGACCGAAGGCGATCCAGTGGGGATCAAAGCGAAGCAGGAGGCCGTTCCGCAGGGCCTGCTTCCCGATGCGGAGGCCGATGTTCACCCCCGGGGGGAACGGGGCCTTGGTGGCAGGGTCCTGGACGAATTCCACCCCGATGAGGAGGCCCTTCCCCCGGATCTCCCCGATGATGCCGAGGGGGCGGAGGGCCTCCAGACGCTCGACCAGGTACGCGCCCACCCGGCGGGCGTTGCCGGGCAGGTCCCGGTCCCGGATCTCCCGGATGCTGGCCAGGCCGGCCGCAGCGGCCACGGGATTGCCCGCGTACGTGTGGCCGTGGGCGAACTCGGTGCCCTGGGGGCCCCAGAAGCTGGCGGCCACGTGGTCCCGGACGATGGCGGCCGCCAGGGGGGCGTAGCCGCTGCTCATTCCCTTCCCGCAACAGAGGATATCCGGGGTGACATCGAAGGTGTTGGCGGCGAAGAGCTGGCCGGTCCTCCCGAAGCCGGTGATGATCTCGTCGAAGATGAGGAGGATGCTGAACTCGTCACAGAGCTGGCGCAGGATCTTCAGGTATTCCATCGGAGGGGTGATGATCCCTCCGGTGTTGCTGATGGGCTCCACGATCACGGCGGCGATCGACCGGGGATCCTCCCACTCGATCATCGTCCGGAGCGTCCGGGCGCAGAACACCTCGCAATCCGGGTAGGTCTTCTCAAAGGGACACCGATAGCAGTATGGCGGGTAGAAATGAAGGAAGCCGACGGCGGCCGGCTCGTAGAGGGTCTTCCGGTACCCCACGCCCCCGGCGCTCATGGCGCTTGCCGTCGCCCCGTGGTAGCTGAGGTATCGGGAGAGGATCTTGTACTTGCCTGGATTGCCTGTTTGCCGGTGGTACTGCCGGGCCATCTTGAAGGCGGCCTCGGTGGCTTCGGACCCGCTGCTGACCAGGCGCGCGGTGTTCAGATCCCCGGGGGTGATCTCGGCCAGCAGCGTGGCCAGCTCCACCGCCCGCGGATTGGTTCCATGCATGGGGGGATTGAAAGGCAAGATCTCGACCTGGCGGCGCACCGCCTCCACCAGCCGGGGGTTGTTGTAACCGACGTTCACCACGTAGACCCCCGCCAGGCCATCCAGGTACTCCTTCCCCTGGACATCCCAGAAACGGATGCCATCGGCGCGGGCCACGACGAGGGGCTCCTTGACAAACTCCGCCATCTGCCGGTAATCGAGCATGATGTGGCGGAGGGCGTCTTTGGTGGCGTAACGGGCGTCGGCGTCGGGTGGCATAATCCTTCCTCCGTCCCAATACCTTCCTTACCCCTTCAGGCCGCTCATGACCACGGCCTGCACAACCCACTTCTGGAGCGTCAAGAAGATGACCAGGATGGGCAGAACGCTGATCACGGCCGCCGCGGTGAGCAGGTTGTATTCGATGAAGTACATGTTGGTGAAGCTCATGAGTCCCAGGGTGACTACCCGCATCTGGGGTGAGTTCACCACCACCAGCGGCCAGAAGAACTCATTCCAGCTCCACATGAACTTGATGATGAGAAGCGTGGCCATGGCCGGCTTCACCGAGGGCAGGATCACCCGAAAGAAGATGCGAAGCTCGCTGCAGCCATCGATCCGGGCGGCATCCATGTAGTCGCGCGGGAGCACTTCGATCGCCTGGCGCATCAGGAACACGCCGAAGACGCTGACCAAGTCCGGGGCCACGATGCCCAGGTAGGTGTCGAGCAGCCCGAGGCGGTTTATCCAGCTGTACAGCGGCACCACGACCGACTGGAAGGGGACCATCAGGATGCCGACGATGGCGAGGAAGAAGGCGTCCCGTCCGGGGAAGTGATACTTCGCGAATCCGAACCCCGCCAGCGACGAGACCACCAGGCTGCTCACGGCGGCGATCGAGGCGACGATGGCGCTGTTCAGCAGGTAGCGCATGAAGGGTTCGCGCTTGAAGACTTCGAAGTAGTTGGTCAGGTTGAGCCAGTGGTCGGGGGCGATCTGGAGCGGCACGCGCTGGATCTCGGGGGCGGTTTTCAGCGAGGTGATGGCCATCCAGAAGAAGGGGAAAAAGATCATGAGGGCGCCGCAGGCGACCGCGAGGGCGGTGAGCCAGCGGAAGTAGACGCGGCGGACGGTGAGGGCCGCGCGGGGCGTTGAGGCCTGCGCCGGGGCTAGTACTCGACGGGTTTCCGGAAGATTCGCCATTGCAGTAAGGTCACCACCAGGAGGCTGATAAAGACGAACACCGCCATGACGGAGGCGTCGCCGAATCGGAAGAATTTGAAGGCCGTGTCATACAGCAGCATGATGACGGTCTGACTTGCGCTTGCCGGTCCGCCCTGGGTCGTGGCATAAACCTGATCGAAGATCTTGAAGTTGAAGATGAGTTCGAGAATGCAGACCATGAGGATCTGCGGGTTGAGCAGCGGCAAGGTGATGTGCCGGAGTTGCTGGACGGGATTGGCCCCGTCGATGCTGGCCGCCTCGTAATACTCCTCCGGGATCGATTGGAGCGCGGCCAGGAAGATCATGGTGTCGAAACCGATCCGGACCCAGACGCTCACGGCGGCGATGGCCGGGCGCACCTGGAACAGGCTCTGCAGCCACTTCTGGGGCGGAATACCGACGAACGACAGGGCGTAATTCAGGAAGCCATAGACCGGGTCGTAGATCCATTGCCAGATGAGGGCGGCCGCGACCAGCGAGGTGGCGAAGGGCAAGAAGTACATGGCGGCCCAGACGTTCCGCCACTTGAGACTGGTGATCCGGTTGAGACCGAGTGCCACGGCGAGCGCACAGATCACCGTGGTGGGCACGGACAAGAGCAAGAGTTGGACGGTGTTCTTGATGGCGACCCAGAAGGTGGAGTCGGTCAGAACCTTTTCATAGAGGCGCAGGCCCACGAACTGGCTCGCTCCGCCTGGGGCGATCCGGTAGAACGAGTACATGACGGACTGGGCGAGCGGCAGGATGAAGACAGAGCCGAAGAACAGCAGCGCGGGGAGGACGAACAGGAACCCCGCACGGTGCTGGCGATCCATGTAGCTCTTGGGGAACGCGATGCGAAACCAGTGGCGCATCGGAGTAGAAACCCTCTAATCGGGTGATTGGGTGATTGGGCACGTGGGCGATTGGGTGATTGGGGGAACAGGCAACCTGGCAACCGGTAAGCCCAGTTGCCAAGTTGCCCAGTTACCGAACTGCCGAACTGCCTCCCTAATCCTTGAGGATGCGATCCATCTTGGCGGCTGCATCGTCCAGCAAGGGCTTCGGCTGTCCTTTGCCGAACAGGGCGCCTACGACCGCCTCGCCGAAGGCGGTGGCCAACTCGTTCGATTTCGGGTGGAAGTAGGTCGGCGGCACCGGTTGGGCGACCATATCCTTCGTGGACTGGTAGTCGGGCCGAGACTTCACGTAGGCGTTCTCGAGATTCGCCGTCCAGACCGGGAGGATTCCCTGGACCTGATGATGCTCCAGGTCGTCCTTGGCATTGCTGATGAACTTGTCAAACTCCCACGCCATCTGCTTGTTCGGGCTGTTCTTGTAAACCAGGTCCGTCCAGGGGAACAGGGCCCCCGCGCCGGGGCAGGCCTTTTCACAGGGCAGAGCGTACACCTTGAAGTTCACATCAGGCGCGTTCTTCTTCACCCACCCGTAGAACCACGACTCGCGGAAGATCACGGCAGCGCGCTTTTGGCCAAAGGCATCTTCGGGATTTCCGAACGCCAGGCTGGCCACCTTGTCCTTCAGGACCAGATCGCTAAAGAAGGTGAGAGCGGCCACCATCTGTGGGCTGTTGGCATAGCCGGTGGCCTTGTCCAAATCCGGGCTCAGCATCCGGGCGCCCCAGGCGTGGGCAAAGGGCAGGAACTTATCCGTGATCCCCACGGGATGCCCCTTGCTTCGAATGGCGAAGCCCACCTGTGTCGGCTCACCTCCCTTGGGGTCGGCAATGGTCAATTTCTTCATGGCGGCCAGCCACTCGTCGAAGGTCTTGGGCGGCCGATCGGGGTTCAGGCCGGCCTTCTTGAACATATCCACGTTGATGTACATCTGCTGGAAATTGCCATGCTCGATCGGCATACCGTAGCGGACACCCTTCCACATGCCGACAGGCAACATATACTTGGGCAGGTTCTCCTCCCACATCTTGGCCAGGTCGCCGGGCATCTTGTCGCAGAAATCGTACTGCCCGCACCAGTGGTGCGTCATCCCCATGAACATGTCAGGGGCGCCACTCTTCGCCATGAAGGCAGCGAGGTACTTGGCCTCGTACCCCTGGTAGGGGATGGTGACCACCTCGACCTCGTACCCGGTCTTCTTGGCGAACTCCTTCCCCTTGGTCTCGTACCACTTGTTGAATTCGGGGTTTTGCTCCCAGTGGGTCCAGTACACCAGCTTCTTTTGCTGCGCCCATCCATCACCCGCCGCTACGCCGAGCGCCAGCACGGCGGCCAGGAAAAACGACATCACCAAGGTCGCCCTTCTCATCGCAGCCCCCTTTCTCGGTGGGACGTGATCGTTGGCATAACAGGAGAAGATGCCATCCTTCCACGACGGAGGATCGTTCCCGTTGAACCGCTGGATCATTGCACTTAAGGGACCCCTGTGTCAATCCGCATCGCGCGACATTCTGGGACCCGAGGATGCGCGCGCTCGGCGCGAAATCCGACCAGTGGCCCCCCCTCGGGTCAACCGGTGCGATGCAGTGGAGAGCGACGGGGAAGGCTTACAGGGCCTGGAGGGCGGGGTCGGCCCAGATCCCCGATCCGGGAGTGAAGGACTCGAGGGTGTGGCGGAGTGCCTGGAGGAACCGGCCGGCCACGGCCCCGTCCACGACGCGATGGTCGTAGGAAAGGCAAAGATACCCCATCCAGCGGATGGCAATGGTGTCCTCGCCGTCCCGGGTGACCACCACCGGTCGTTTCTGGATGATGCCCACCCCCAGGATTCCGACCTCGGGCTGATTCAGGATGGGTGTCCCGATGAGGTTCCCGTCGGCCCCGAAGTTGTTCACCGTGAAGGTGCTGCCGGTGAGCTCCTCGGGCAAGAGTCTCCCCTCCTGGGCGCGGCGGACCATCTCCCCGATAGCGACAGCGATATCCGTCAGGGAGCGGGAGCCGGGATTGCGTAGGACGGGGACGACCAACCCATCCTCCAGGGCGATGGCTATCCCCAAGTGGATGGCCTTCCGGACCCTGATGCCCTCGTCGGTCCACCGAGCGTTCACAGTCGGAAGCTCGCGCAGGACATGGGCGGTGGCCTTGACGATGAAAGGAAGGAAGGTGAGGCTGATCCCCTTCGCCTGGCGGAACGCGGCCTTCTTTTCCTCACGGAAGCGAGCGATGGCGGTAAAGTCGGCCTCGGCAATTGACGTGACATGGGGAGCGGTTTGCTTGCTGCGGACCATGTGTTCGGCGATGGTCCGCCGCATTTTCGTGAGGGGGATGAGTTCTTCGCCCTCGCCGATCCCGACAGGCTCGACGCGCCGCTCGGGTGCGGCTCTTCGAGGGGCTTCGGGCGCGACAGGTTTTGCCCCCCTGGCTTGGGCGAACGCTTCGACATCCTGCCGGGTGATCCGTCCTCCTTCCCCGGTACCCGGCACCTCCTCCAGGTTGATCCCAAGCTCTTCCGCCAGCTTCCGCACGGCCGGAGAATAAAATCTTCCCTCTCGGGCACCCATTGCATTTCGCCCGAGCTGCGGGCGGCAATGGGTCCCGGCGCTTGGCGCTTGGCGCTCAGCGGGTGGCGGCGGAACAGTGATGGGGGCCTCCGCCCCGAGGTCAATTCCGGTGCCGGAGGCGAAGCCTTCGCTGATGATCGCCAGGGTCGCTCCGACGAGGGCGACCTCGCCCGCCTTCACCAGGATCTGGGACAGGACGCCGGCGGCGGGCGCAGGGATCTCGGCGTCCACCTTTTCGGTCGAGATGGCCAGGATGGCCTCGTCCTTCTGGACGCGGTCTCCCTCCTTCTTCAACCACTCGATCACAGTCCCCTCGGCGACGCTCTCGCCGAGCTGGGGCATGACAATGGGGATGCTCATGACTCACAACCGTTCGATTGTTTCCGCCTCTGGCGGATTCGGTCGTTCGGTGCTTCCCCGTGAACAACCGAACACTCGAACAACCGAACTCCCGAACGCCCTTGCCTAATCAGAATGCAGCCAGCCGTTCGATGGCCGAGGCAATCTTATCCGCGTTGGGAAGAAAGGCCTCTTCCAACGGAGCGGTGAAGGGCACCGGAGTGTCCCGCCCTGTCACCCGCAGGATCGGGCCATCCAGCCGGTCGAAGGCCGCCTCGGCGATGGTGGCCGCCACCTCGGCCCCGACCCCCCCGGTCCGGGTCGCCTCGTGGACAATCACGACCTTCCCCGTCTTCCGGGCGGTTGCCACGATCGCCTCCCGGTCCAGGGGGAGAAGGGTTCTCAGGTCCAGGATCTCCACCGAGATCCCTTTCGGGCTCAGCCGGTTCGCCGCCTCGAAGGCCTGGTGCAGCATGGCCCCGTAGGTGATGACGCTGACGTCGGTCCCTTCCCGTTTCACCTCGGCCTTGCCGATCGGAACGATGAAATCCTCGTCGGGAACCTTTCCCTTGATCCGGCGGTAGAGGTACTTGTGCTCGAGGTAAATGACCGGGTCCGGATCCCGGATAGCCGCTTTGAGCAACCCCTTGGCGTCATAGGGGGTGGCGGGGGCCAGCACCTTCAATCCCGGGACGTGGACAAACCAGGCCTCGGGGTTCTGGGAATGGAACGGCCCGCCGTGAACGTTGCCCCCCGATGGCGCGCGGATCACGAGGGGAACGCTGGTTCCCGTTCGATAGTGGAACTTGGCCGCCATGTTCACGATCTGGTCGAAGGCACAGGCGATGAAATCGGAGAACTGCATCTCCACCACGGGCCGGAGTCCCATGAGCGCCGCGCCCACCGCCGAGCCGACGATGGCCGATTCGCAGATTGGGGTGTCGATCACCCGATCCGGGCCGAACTTGTCCAGAAAGCCCAGGGTGATCTTGAAGGCGCCCCCGTAGACACCGATGTCCTCGCCGATGAGATACACCTGCTCGTCGCGCTCCATTTCCTCCCAGAGCGCCTGACGAATCGCCTCGATGTACGTTATTTCTGCCATGAAAACCGTTCGACCGTTCGGTGGTTCGGTCGTTCGGGCGTTCCGTTTTGAACCATCGAACACCCGAACGATCGAACTACCGAACGCCTCTAGGTTGAGTAGACCCCCTGCTCCACGTCTTTTCCCTCGGGGAAGGGGCTGGCCTCGGCCCAGGCCACGGCCGCCTCCAGCTCGCCGGCGATCCGCTTCGCGACCCGGGCGACTCCTGCCTCGTCCAGGGTCCCCTGCTCGCGCAGGCGGGTCTCAAACCGCTGGATCGGGTCCTTGCCGCGCCATTCTTCGAGCAACTCCCGGGGCACGTAAGAGGCGTCATCGTGCTCCGAGTGGCCGCGCATGCGCATGGTCTTGCATTCGATCAACGTTGGGCCCTCTCCCCGCCGGGCACGCGCCCCCGCCTCCCGGGCGGCCCGGTAGACGTCCAGCACGTCATTGCCGTCCACGATGACCCCCGGGATGCCATACCCTGCCGCACGGACAGCCACGTCCGGGACCCGTGCCTGCCGCGAGAGAGGCGTTGAGTAGGCGAACTGATTGTTGTTGCACACGAACACCACAGGGACCTGGAGCACCGCGGCCAGGTTGATCCCCTCGTGGAAGTCGCCCCGGCTGGCGGCACCCTCGCCAAACCAGGTCATGGCAATGCGCCCGGTGCCCCGGCGCTTCAAGGCCAGGGCAACTCCGGTCGCCACGGGGATGCCGTCAGCCATGGGGCTGATGAAGGCCACGTCGCCTCGCTGGACGTCCCCGAAGTGCACATTGCCTTCCCGGCCCCGCGAGGGGCCCCCGATCCGCCCGAGGTACTGGGCGAGAATCTCCCGGACCTGCATACCGCGCAAGAGGTGCGCCCCCATGTCCCGGTGGGAGGGGACGATGACGTCGCCGGGCTCCAGGGCGTACGCGGCTCCCACGGACACAGCCTCTTGCCCGGTGGAAAGGTAGACCCCGCCAAAGATCTTTCCTTGCCGGTACAGGATGCCGATGCGTTCTTCCAGGGATCGGGTGAGGCGGAGGTGGTAGTAGATGTCGAGGAGTTGATCGCGGGTCAGACCCGAATCGTCCACGCGAATGGTCTCCCCTGTCTGCGGGATTGGGTGCGCCGTTTTCCCAACCGGTCCTTCGTTCCTCCCATCCGCGTCCAGCCGCGCGCCATCAGTCGGGGGAATCGCTTCGGGGCTCGGTGCGTGATTTCGTCTGAAATCACGCACTCAGCCCCCGATGGCGGACATGGACCGAGCCGGCTTGACGAAATCCGGCTGGTTGATCTTGTGGCCGGCCTCCTTCTTCCAGACGGCGGCGAGGATGAAGTCGGCGATCTCCTCGTCGGTGGCCCCGGATCGCAGGAGCCCCTTGAGGTCGTGCTCCTGGATCGAGAACAGGCAGGTGCGGAGCTGGCCGTCGGCCGTGATGCGGATGCGGTTGCAACTGTCGCAGAAAGGTTCCGTGACCGAGGCGATGATCCCGATGGAACCCCGCCCGTCGGCGAATCGGTACACCGTGGCCGGCTCGGTCCCGTGACCGTTGGCGGGCGCCACGGGGAAGACCTCGTGGATACGAGCCAGGATCTCGGCCCCGGGGACCACCGTCTTCATGTTCCATTCGCCCTGGGCGTCCAGGGGCATGAACTCGATGAAACGGACCTGGTAGTCCTGATCCCGCCCCAGGCGGGCGAAGTCCGCCACCTCATCCTCGTTGTAGCCCCGCATCACCACGCAGTTCAGCTTGATGGGGTGCAGCCCCGCCTCTCGGGCGACCCGCAGCCCCTCCAGGATCTTGGAGACCAGCTGGCCATCCCGCCGGGCCATGCGCTCGAACCGCTCGGGTTGCAGGGAGTCCAGGCTGACGTTGATGCGCTTGAGACCGGCGTCCGCCAGCCGTCGGGCCTTCTCGGTGAGGAAGAAGCCATTGGTGGTCATGGAAAGGTCGAGATCCGGCTGCAGGCGCGTCAGGCCCTCGATCAGGACATCGATGTCCTGGCGCATCAGGGGCTCGCCCCCCGTCAGGCGGACCGTCCGGATCCCCAGGTGGATGAAGACCCGCACGAGACACAGGATCTCCTCGTAGCTCAGGATCTCCCGCTTGGGAAGCCAGGTGAGCCCCTCGGCCGGCATGCAGTAGACGCACCGGAAGTTGCACCGGTCGGTGAGGGAGATCCGGAGATCGTCAACCACCCGGCCGAAACTGTCTTTCAAGCCCGACACAAGCACAAATCCCTCTTGGCAATCTGGCAATCAGGCAACTCGGCAATCTGGTGTTCCAAGTTGCCAGGTTGCCGAATTGCCCAGTTGCCTGCTCCTACTTCTTGGCAGGCGCCGCCTCGACCAATTCCGGGGTCATGGGCGTCGGATAGAACTTGTCCGCGTGCAGCGCGGTCTGATCATACACCAACCCCATGCGGTTGAAGGCGCCGATCTCGAAGTTCCCGGTCCACATGGTGATGGCGTCGAAGGGGCACACCTCCACGCACAAATTGCAGTACATGCACAGGTTGTGATCAATGACAAACTCGACTGGGTGGCGCTCTTTCCCCTTCCCGGCGCCGACGATGGCAATGCAACGAGTCGGGCAGATCTTGGCGCAGGCGTCGCAGGCCGTGCACTTCAGCTTCCCCGTGGCCAGTTCGATGGTCAGGAGGTGGCGGTTCAGGGAGCGCAACGGCAGCCGCCGCTTCTCCTTCGGGTACTGCACGGTGATGGCCGGGGTGAACAGGTGACGCAACGTCACCCCCATGGATACCAGGATGCTCAGGAGTCCCAGCCAGACGTCCCGCACATACGCGATCATGCTTGCCTCATCCGAGGTTGGCAACCAGTCAATCCGGCGATTGGGCAATCGGGGCGAGGCGACCGCACTTCCGAATTGCCTGATTACCAAGTTGCCTG
This sequence comes from uncultured bacterium, assembly GCA_964576535.1. Taxonomy (GTDB): domain Bacteria; phylum Methylomirabilota; class Methylomirabilia; order Methylomirabilales; family 2-02-FULL-66-22; genus 2-02-FULL-66-22. The sequence continues at coordinate 72,350 of CAZNWB010000004.1, forward strand.
ATTGCCAGCTCTCTCAGCTCTTGGCGCCGGCCGGCAGCATCTCGGGAACCGTGACCGCCGGCAGCTTCCTCTTGGCGATGGTCTCTTGGGAGATCTTCTCCTGCAGTTTCAGGACGCCGAACAGCAGGGCCTCGGGCCGCGGGGGGCACCCCGGCACGTAGACGTCCACCGGCACGACCCGGTCCACCCCCTTCACGACGTGATAGGCATCCCAGTAGAACGGCCCGCCCGAGATGGCGCACGCGCCCATGGCGATGACCCATTTCGGATCGGACATCTGCTCGTACAGGGTCTTGATGCGAGGGGCCATCTTCTCCGTGACGGTTCCCGCCACGATCATGACATCGGACTGCCGCGGCGAGGGCCGGAAGACGCCCGCTCCGAACCGGTCCATGTCGAAGCGGGAAGCCCCGGTGGCCATCATCTCGATGGCGCAGCACGCCAAGCCAAAGGTCATGGGCCACGGCGAATTCTTCCGGGCCCAGTTGAATAGCCAGTCGAGCGAGGTGGTGACCACACCCGGCTCAAACTTTCCTTCCAGCAAGCTCATTTCCTGGCTCCTTTCCATCGGCCACAGAGCAAGTCAGACGCCGGTCAGCGTATCCCACTGACCCCGCCTCAGGGGCGGGTCAGCTTTTCCCGCTGACCGGGCTAGGTCCCGGTCAGCTTATCAATGATCGCATCGGCCATTTCGCGGGTGGTCGCCGAACCCCCGAGATCCCGGGTGATTGGCCGGCTCTCTTTTAGCACGGCCCGGATGGCCTCGTCCAGGGCCAGGGCCGCCTTGTCCTCCCCCAGGTGCCGGAGCATCATCCCGCCTGATCCCGAAACTCCCCACCTGCTCCTCGATCCCTCTGCCTACCCCTCTTCCGGTCGCTGCTAGTTCACCAAGGCACGAATATACGCGGGAACCCGCTCGCGTCGGGTGAGGGTCTCGCAGGCGGAGCAGACCTCCCGGGACGGCTTGGCTGAACATCGCAGGCACGTTTGCAGGACGTCCAGCGCCTCTGTCATCTCGTACCGGAGGACGAGAAACTGCTGCATGCGCTTTTCGACCTCGGCAAGACCCAGGGTCAGGACAGCGGCGACGTCCCGCGTGCCCTCCGCACCAGTCTGCGCCGATGTTCGCTGGTCCAGGAGAACTCGGATGCGGGCCAGCGGGATGTCCAGGCTACGCAGATCCCGGATGAACTGGATGCGGTCGCAGGCCTCCGCAGAGTACAGGTGCAGCCCTCCGCGCGTCCGGTGAGCCACTTGGATGAGGCCCAGGCTCTGATAGTACCGGATCGTCCGGAGGGTGACGCCCGTCCGACTGGCGATCTCACCAATCTTCAGAAGCCCTCTGGATTGCTTTTCCCCGGCTGTGGCCAACATCGCGTCGAAATTAACAGAACGTGACGTGACTGTCAACGCGAAAACTCCCCCAGAAATCCAATGAGTTACGCATTCACGTGGGTGTTCAGCTCGGATAGGGCTTCTCGGGTTCCCCGGGGCCTCTCCGACCGGGGCCTGCCTGGCCGGTAGCCTGGGTGTGGTGCCCGGCGGCAGTTTAAGGCAGGACCCGACGGCCGAAGGCAGCCATGGCTTCATCCAAAAGCTCCCCGGGGCAGTCACGGTACTTGGGCGAGAAGTGGAAGATAGCCAGGCGGCGCGCCTTCGCCTCGGCCGCCAGGCAACCAGCCTGGGCGGCCGTCAGGTGAAAGCGGGCCGCGGCGCGCTGGCGATCCCGCTCGGGGTACGCGGCCTCGCAGAAGAACAGGTCGGCGCCCCAGGCCAACTTGACGATCCTCTCGGCATTCTCAGGCGAGTGGACCACATCCGTGACGTATGCCAGCTTCTGGCCGGGGGTCGCCCGCACTACGGATCGTCGCAGATCTCCCAGAGGCAGATGCCGCTCGACCCGTTGCCCTGCTTCCGACCACGCGATGTGGACCGGATGGTCGTCCGTCTCCCCCGCGCGAATCGCCCGCTTCAGATCCATGAGCCAGGGTCCCACCGGCAGCCCCAGGCCCTCGAGCGCCGCCTTGTCCACGTTCAAGCGGACCGCCTCCTCCAAGGCAAAGCCAAGGCATGGGATCCGGTGATCCAGATGGACCGCCCGAACCCGAAACTGGGGCTCCTCCAGGAGCACACCGTCAAAGGGATGCGGGGTCGGGTCGTCGCGGCGGACAAACCCCTCCGGGCAGGCGAAGCGGGCCTTGACGATCCGGTCGGCGTGGACCTCGTGAACCTCGAGCAGCAGGCTGTAGCCTTCGACCAGGTTCCACGTGTACCCGCGAAGCTTCCCCTCGACGCGGCCGATAAAATCCGGGGGGCCGAACAGCCGGAGGCCCTTCGGCCGGCCGATCAGGACGCGGAGCAGATGGTCAAACCCGACGAAGTGATCGAGGTGGGCGTGAGAGACGAAGACGTCCGTGATCTTGAGAAGACGCCCCGCCGAGAGGGTGCGAACGTCCCCGAGATCAAACAGGAGGGCCCGCCGCTCCCAGGGGAGCGCCACGTACAGGGCCGGGTCCCCGAACAGGTCGTTGACGAGGGAGGCGCGAAAGCTGCTCGCCATCTGTCCACCCCTGAGGGACCATATTCAAATTGAAAATCGACACCCGACAACCGGCCAACGAAGGTCAAGAACCGAAATGATCGGTTGTCGGTTGTCCGTTGTCAATTTTCAATTGGTAGTGGTCGGTTGTCCGTTGTCGGTTTTCAATTTGTGTGGTCCCCGCCGAAGGCGGGGGCTACTGGTCCGCGGCGCGGTTGGCGTCCTGAACCCGCTTTCGCTCCTGCTCCAGAATGGGCGACAGCCGTTGTTCGATCCCGCGCCTGGTCGGGTCCACAGGCCGGCCCGATTGGCTGGCGCTCGGAGCGCCAGGGACGCTCTGCAGCGTTTCCTGGATCTTGGTTCCCTCTTGCAGGTACGAGACCACCAGGTACCCGACGATGGCCAGCGCCAGGACCAACCCTGCGATGCCGAGAATCCTCATGGCAAACCTTTCTCCTGGAGACGGCGGGGACTCGGGTTCAAGCGAGCCTCGCGTGGCGAGATCGGACCCTGTGGACAGCCGGCAGAAGAAAAGGATATGACGGGGAAGCAAAAGCGGCGCCGATAGGGCGCCGCTTGAAAGTCGGATGCTGGCGGGCGAGTCTGCACGGCTACTTTTCGACGGGGAACCCCTTGGCCGCCCATTCGATGATCCCGCCTTCCAGGTTGTAGATCTTGGTGAGACCCACAGCCGCAGCCACCTCACAGGCGACCGCGCTCCGGATCCCCTGGGCGCAGTAGAACACCACGTTATCCTTCGTGAGATGCTGCCGGGGGGACAGAAGCAGGGTGTTCAGCGGGACCAATGTGGATCCCGGGATGCGCCCTTCCTTCCATTCTCCCGGCTCCCGCACGTCGATCCAGACGGTGTTCTGACGATCGTAAAGGTCTTTCCCTTGTGTTGCATCCACACGGTCAAAGGGTTCCTTCAGTGGTTGCTGGGTCATGACGCACTCTCCCCTCCCGCCTCGGCTTCTAAAATTCGCAGGCAGTGCATCAACTGCCCTGCCTGGATAGGACCTCGTCGTGGTTGGCATACTAGCGGAGCAGTTCAGCCAGGTCAAGCGGGACAGGCTGGCCTCACGGGCCCCCGACCCTACCCCGGCCTTGCCAGAACCAAACAGGACCCGGGCTCAGCAAATATCGAATGACGAACAGCGAGTCATGCATTTCGAAGGATCAACATTCCCGGAGCAGACTCCCGCGGCCTACATCATTCGATATTCCCCCGTTCGACATTCGACATATGGTGAAGGTCAAGACACTGGATTCCCCGGGGGGCCGGTGGTATGGTGCAGAGCCGACTGCGATTCCAGACAAGGAGTAGCGGATGCCCACTCCCACAGGGACGCGAGGTCATCCTCGATACGAGACCTCGTCACCCGTGAAACTCATCCGGCCCCAGGGTGAGCCGGTCTCGGGGATCATGCTGAACGTGAGTCGCGGGGGGATGCTGGTGGCCATCCCCCTTGAGCTGGACCTCACCTGGATCTATCAGATCGAGGTCAGCGATTCTCGCGGCGTGTTTCGTCTGCACGGAGAGGCACTGCGGCTTCACCTTCCCCGCCGGAGCGCACGTGGGACCGACGCCCTCTTCAAGGTCGGATTCGAGTTCGTCGGAATGGATGCCGCCGCCGGCCCACGGCTGGACCAACTGCTGGCCGAACTCTCAGCCTGATCGCGAAGTGGTTGGCAGTGACCAACGGAGGGCCCTTCCCAGGACCGGTGATACACCGGGGACCCGACCCAGCGGTGAACCATCACCGCCTGGGCGCCTCGCCTGCGGGAATTCATACAGGACCATGGAGATAG
>CAZNWB010000005.1:0-23210 GCA_964576535.1 uncultured bacterium
AGGAGTTCGGCGGCCTTGGTCTGGTTGCCGCCGGCTTGGCGCAACGCCTCCCTGATGATCCCCTGCTTGTAGTCCATTACCTGTGAGTGAAACTCTCCAAGCTTCGCTGAAGGCAAGAAGGGGCCAATGGGCAAGGGGGCAACGGCACCCGGCAGGGCCAGGTCCTCGGTTTGGATGCAGTCCCCGGCGCACAGCACGACGGCCCGCTCGATCGCGTTGGCCAGTTCCCGAATGTTCCCCGGCCAGGGGTGAATCAGAAGGAGGTCCATGGCCTCCTGTGAGGTTCCGCGTACCGCTTTCTTGATCTCCGCGGCGTACCTGGCGACGAAGTGCTGGGCCAGGGTGGGGATGTCCTCCTTGCGCTCGCGGAGGGGAGGGAGGGTGATCGGCACGACGTTCAGGCGGTAGAAGAGGTCCTCGCGGAACCGGCCTTCCTTCACGGCAGCATCCAGGTCACGGTTTGTTGCGGCGATGACACGGATGTCGGTCCGGATCGGCCGGGTCCCGCCGACCCGCTCGAACGCATGATCCTGAAGGACGCGCAAGAGCTTCGCCTGGAGACTTCCCTGCATGTCCCCGATCTCGTCCAGGAACACGGTGCCGCCGTTGGCCACCTCGAATTTCCCCTTCTTCATCTGGTGAGCACCCGTGAAGGCCCCCTTTTCGTGGCCGAACAGCTCGCTCTCCAGGAGGGCCTCGGACAGTGCCACGCAGTTCACGATGACCAAGGGCTTGTCCTTCCGGGGACTCCACCGGTGGATCGCGTGGGCGAAGACCTCCTTCCCCGTGCCGCTCTCGCCGAGCAGCAGCACGGTGGAGTTGGTTGGGGCCGCCTTGCGGGCGACCTCCACGGCGCGGCGAGTACGAGGGCTTTCCCCCAGGATGTCCGGGGCGCGGGCCGAAATGGCATCCCGGAGCAGTTGGTTGGATTCCAGGAGTTGCCGGCGTTCCAGGGCCTTGCGGATCACGATCTCGAGGTGCTTCGGGTCGAAGGGCTTGGGGAGGAAGTCGTAGGCGCCTTCCTTCATGGCCTCGACCGCGTTCTGGATGGACCCGTGGGCGGTGATGACGATGGTGGGAAGGTCGATCGCGTCGCGGCGGAGGGCCCGGAGCAGCTCCATGCCGCTCATTCGTGGCATCTCCAGGTCGAGCAGCATCAGGGCCGGGACCTCTTGCTGGATGGCAGCCAGAGCCTCCTGACCGTCCGCAGCCTGCACGACGTCGCATTCCAGGGCCCGAAGCCGCACCTCCAGCAGGCGGCGCGACGCCGCATCATCGTCCACGATCAGGATCCGTGCTCCTGCCGCGTCCATGATCGGCCCCCGAAAAGGATCAGCCGTCAGCCATCAGCCGTCAGCAGGGCCAAGCGTGGCAGAGGCCTTATTTCGCGTACAATGCCCAAAGCCGGCGGGCGTGTCAACCTCTATCTGCGAGCGCCCGAGGCCCACACCGCCCAAATCCGCATCCAAAATCCCCAATCCGAAATTGCGGCGTCGGCCTCAGCCCCTCGCAGGCCCCCGCACCTCGCGTCCGTCCTCCCCAAATCGGAAATCCAAGATCCCAAATCCAAAATTGCGGCGCCAGCCGCTTGGTCTGTCTTGCTGGGGTGAAGGAAATATGTTAGGCTGCGCCTCGATGACGACAATGCTCGTTGGGCTTTACGTGGCCTGCGACCTCATCGCCAACGTGACCGCAGGCAAGCCGGTAGCCGTCGCCGGCATCGTGGTGCCCGCGGCGGTTTTCCTCTACACCCTGACCTTCACCCTCATTGATCTGATCAACGAACGCCTCGGAAAGGCTGGCGCGAGGCAAGTGATCGCCACGGCCTTTGCCGCGAATCTGCTCCTGGCGGGCTACGTCCAGTTCGCCATCTGGCTGCCGGCGGCGCCCTTCTACCGGGAAGCCGCCGCCTTTGCCGGGGTGCTGGGGAGTACTCCCCGCATCGTCCTCGCCTCGCTGGTGGCATATCTGGCCAGTTCGCTGGTGGATACGGAGATCTTCGCCTGGTGGCGCACCCACGTGGGCGGGCCGAAGTGGGCGCGCGTCCTCACCAGCAACGCCGCCTCCACCCTGGTGGACAGTGTCCTGTTCATCACGATCGCCTTTGCAGGGGTCCTCCCGGTGTGGCCGCTCATCGGGGGTCAATATCTGGTGAAGATGGGAGTCACCCTAATCAGTCTTCCCCTCATCTACGTGACTCGGGGCAGCGGTCAGCCCTCGGCTATCAGCTCTCAGCCTCGGAACTCGAGGGTGGTCGGTTGAGGGCGCGGCAGGCGCTGCCCGAAAAGACACGCCGTTGTGGTACGCGTCGGGGACGAATGAAGCTGAAGGCTGACAGCTGATGGCTGGCCCCTTGGTTGGAGCGAATCCGGCACTGCCGCCGATCCTGGAGGGCCTCACACCCGACCAGGAGGCCGCCGTGACCCACGGCGAGGGGCCGCTCCTGATCGTGGCCGGCGCCGGCACGGGGAAGACGACCGTCATCACCCGGCGGATCGCGTATCTGGTGGCGGCGAAGCGGGCCCGGCCGTCGGAGATCCTGGCCCTCACCTTCACCGACAAAGCCGCCGAGGAGATGGAAGGACGAGTGGACCTCCTGGTCCCCTATGGCTTCGCCGACATGTGGATCAGCACGTTCCACGCCTTCGGGGATCGAGTTCTGCGGGACGAGGGTCTGGCGCTGGGGCTCACCACGGATGTCAGGGTCCTCTCGCGCCCCGAGCAGGTGGTGTTTCTCCGGGAGCACCTGTTCGAGCTTCCGCTGAGCCACTTCCGCCCCCTGGGGGATCCAACCCGGCACCTCCAGGCACTCGTGACCCTTTTCAGCCGGGCCAAGGACGAGGCCGTGATGCCGGAGGAGTACCTGGCGTTCGCCGCCGACCTTCTTGACCGGGCCAAGGCAAGCCCCGAGGATGCCGCACTCCGGGAAGAGGCGGCGCAGCAGGGGGAGCTGGCCGCGTGCTACGCGGCATACCAGCGCCTTCTGGCGGAACGCGGCATGGTGGACTTCGGCGATCAGGTCCTCCTGAGCCTCCGGCTCTTCCGCGAGCACCCCTTGCTCTTGCAGAAGTACCGGGAGCGCTTCCGGTACATCCTGGTGGACGAATTTCAGGACACGAACCATGCCCAGTGGGAGCTGGTCAAGCTCCTGGCGGGCCCGGCGGGGAACGTCAGCGTGGTCGGCGATGACGACCAGAGCATCTACCGGTTCCGCGGCGCGGCCATCAGCAATATCCTGGAGTTCACGAGCGTCTATTCCGAGACGCCGCGGATCGTCCTGAGACAAAACTTCCGGTCGGGCCAGGCCATCTTGGACGCCGCCTATCGCCTCATCCGCCACAACGATCCCGACCGGCTGGAGGTGCGGGAGCGGATTGACAAGCGCCTCGTCGCGAAAACGCCGGAGGGACCGCCGCCCCGCCACACGCACTTCGACACCGTTTCCAGCGAGGCCGATGGCGCAGCCCGGCTGATCGCCGAGCGGGTGGGGGCGGGGACCTGGACCTACCGGGACGTGGCCATCCTGGTTCGGGCCAATCGGGATGCCGATCCCTTCCTGCGGGCGATGAACCTGCAAGGGATTCCGTGGCGGTTCAGCGGGAACCAGGGGCTGTACGCCCGGCCCGAGGTCCGGCTGCTCGTTGCGTTCCTGCGGGTCGTGGCCGACCCCGAAGACACGGTGAGTCTGTATTTCCTGGCGGGCTCCGAGCTGTACGAGATGGAGACGTGGCAGCTCGCCCGCTGCGCCAGCGCCGCGAAGCGGGCGAACCGCTCGCTGCGGTGGGTGTTCGAAAATCTCGACGGGACATCCGAGCTCGGGGACCTCGAGCTGGAGGCGCGGGCGACCGCCGAGCGCCTGCTGAAGGACGTGAAAGAGTACGTGGCCCTCTCCTGGGACCGGTCCACCGGCGAGGTTCTGTACCAGTTCCTGATGCGGAGCGGCCTGCTCAAGCGTCTGTCCGCGGCCGGAACGGCAGCCGCCGACACCCGGGTGGGGAACATCGCGCGCTTTTTCGAGATCGTCCATCGCTTCGCCGACGTCGCCGAACGGGATCGCGTTCCCCAGTTCATTCAGCATCTGGACCTCCTCATGGAGGGCGGGGACGACCCGGCGGCCGTGGAAGCAGACCAGGACGCCGATGCGGTCTCCGTGGTCACCGTGCACAAGGCCAAGGGGCTGGAGTTTCCCGTCGTCTTCCTGGTAGGTCTAGTGGCCGACCGGTTTCCGTCCCGCGGCCGGCGCGAGCCACTGCCCCTGCCCGATGCCCTGGTGCGTGGGATCCTCTCGGGGGGAGACTTCCACCTGCAGGAGGAGCGGCGGCTGTTCTACGTGGGGATGACCCGGGCGCGGCGCGAGCTGTTCCTCAGCAGCGCCCGGGATTACGGTGGGACCCGGGCCCGGAAGGTGAGCCGCTTTGTCCTGGAGGCCCTGGACCTGCCGCCGGCCGAACCGGCAGCGTACAAGGCGTCGGCCCTGGAGGCGATCCGGCGCCAGGCCCCGGCGGTGAAGGAAAGCGCGGAGGCGCTTCGGGTGATCCCGGATGCCGAAATCCTGGCGCTCAGCCACTACCAGGTGGATGATTATCTGACCTGTCCGCTGAAGTACAAGTACATCCACGTCCTGCGGGTCCCGATTCGCGAGCACCACGCGGTGGTGTACGGGAAAGCGCTTCACGATGCGATTTCAGTCTACCTGCGGCGAAAACTTGCGGGGCCTCAAGGGACCGGGCCCCGAGACGCCGCAGTGATCGAGGCAGAGGTCCTGGAGGCGTTCGAGGCGGCCTGGCAGAGCGTGGGATTTCTCTCGCGGGAGCACGAGGACCTCCGGCTGGAAGAAGGCCGGGCGGTCCTCCGCCGGTTCGTGGCCGAGCAGGAGCGGACGGGGAGCATCCCGACGGCGGTGGAACGGCCGTTCACCTTCCTCCTGGGGACCACCAAGGTGGTCGGCCGCTTCGACCGGGTGGACGAGCCAGATGGGCAGGCCATCATCATTGACTACAAGTCCTCGGCCGTCCGGGATCAGAAGGAGGCCGACCGGAAGGCGAAGGAGAGCCTGCAGCTCGCCATCTATGCCTTGGCCTACGCACAGATGACCAATCGGAACCCGGATGCGGTCCAGTTGCATTTCCTGGAGTCGGGCTTGGTGGGAAGCGCCCGGAAGACCATGGCGGACCTCGAGGAAACGCGGGCCACAATCGAGGCGGTAGCCCGCGGCGTCCGGTCCAGGATTTTCACTGCGACCCCCGGGTATATGCAGTGCAGCTATTGCGCGTTCCGGGAGATCTGCCCGAGCACGGCGTACCGCGAGGCGGAGTAGCTAGGATCGAGGGAAAGAGTCGGGCGAGCTGTGGGGAAATGAGAGAGCCGGAGAATCGGGGACACGGAGAGTTGGAGAAGACAGCAGGTAGGAAGCCGCAACGCAGAACGCAGAGGAGTGGGGAAGCTTTGGTGTCGGGAATTCCGCAATCCGCATTCCGCAGTCCGCAATAGGGAGAAGCGGTCATGGGGGTCCGTGTGGTCATCCAGCGGTGGGTCCGGTACGGTCGCGAGACGGAGTTGCGTCGCGCGCTGGAGCAGATGCGGGTGCAGGCGTTGAACCAGCCCGGGTATGTCAGCGGCGAGACCCTCCGCTGCCCCAGCGACCCGTCGCTCTGGGTCGTGATCAGCACCTGGGAGACGATGGCAGACTGGCAGCGGTGGGCTCAGGGACCGGACCGCACGGAGTTCGACTCCCGGATCGCCCACCTGGTTGAGGCGCCCACCCAGGTATTGGTCCTGGAGTCCATCGGGATGGATCAACCGCCTCACGCGGGCATGGATCTCAGGTCGGAACTCCAGGGCGGCACCCAGCGCAATGTCGAATAACGAACACGGAATGTCGAATGATGAACGCCGCGGGGTAAGGACTCTGGAGGTCCCTCTCCTTCGAAATTCATCATTCGATGTTCGACATTCGATATTTGCTTCCCTTGTTTCCTGTTTGGTTCCCCGGCTTCAAGTCGGGGGGCAGGATTCCTACTCTTGAGGTGTCAGCCCCATTCGATCTTGGCGTCCCGGGTACCCAGTCCCGCAAAGCGGGACGCTGGGTGTCCTTGGCGGTTGGAAGGGGAGTCGCGTGCCGAGAAGTTTGCGAATCGGGGTAGACGTGGACGACGTGCTGGCGGAATCGCTGCCCGGATACCTGGAGGCGTTCCGGCAGCGCTTCGGCCACGAGGTGAAGATCGAGGAGGCGGCCTGGGAAATCTTCCGCCGCTACCCGGAGATCTCGGCCACCCAGATGTGGGGGTTCTTCAGCGAGCTGGAGGCGAGCGATTTCCTGGGGACCCGCCCCCTCTATCCCGAGGCGGTGGAGGCCGTTCGGACCCTGTCGGCCAGCGGGCACCGCCTGTTCGTGGTGACGGGACGCCTGAGCCAGCACCGGGAGCATACCCGCCGCCTCCTGGAACGCGGAGGGCTTCTGGGCGTGTTCGAGGATCTGGTGCACCGGGATGGAGAGCCGGCGCCTGAATACAAGACGCGTATGGTCCGGCAGCTACGGTTGGACCTTTTGATCGAGGATGAGTTGCACGTGGCCCTGGCGGCCTCGGCGGTCCCTATCCCAGTCTTGCTCTTCGACCGGCCCTGGAATCAAGGGGAGCTGCCAGCGGGGATCACCCGTGTGACCGCGTGGTCTCAGGTGCTTCAGCTGATCGCGGCGCAGGCGTCGTCCCGTTCCGGGTGACATCTTTGATCCACAGATTACCCTTCGGCAGGCTCAGGGCTTGCGGCGCGCTCAGCCGAGCGGCCCCGTGTGCAATCGAGGGGCGCAGATTGCGCAGACCCCCCTCCCATTTCCCTCCCCCTCTTGAGGGGGGAGGGTTCGGGTGGGGGTGAAATCTGCGATCCCGCCCCGGGGCGGGACTGCGGATAGATGCTGGTCGTTTTACTGAGGTTGGAGGTGAAGGCGATGGGCAAAGTCACCGTCGAGACAAGCGCCCTGCTCGTTCCCGCGCCGGTCGTCTTGCTGTCATCCGTGGGCGAGACGGGAACCCCGAACGTAATGGGCTTGTCCTGGGCAGGCGTGGCCTGCGGAACCCCACCCATGGTCAGTGTGGCGATCCGTCCGGAGCGCGTGTCCTACCGCCTGATTCGAGAGACCGGGGAATTCACCCTGAATATCCCGCCGGCATCGCTCGTGCGGGCGGTGGATTTCTGCGGGATGGTCTCCGGGCAAGAGCGCGACAAGTTTGCCGAGGCCCGCCTGACGCCCATTGCCGGCCTGAAGGTCCGAGCCCCCTTGATCCGCGAGTGTCCCGTGAACCTGGAGTGCGTCGTCCGCCATTCGTTGGTCCTGGGGTCCCATGTTCTCTTCGTGGCGGAGGTGGTCGCGCTGCACGCCGATGAAGAGGTGGTGGAGGAGGGGGCCATCATCGCAGGTCGCGTGGCGCCCCTGGTGTACGACCCCTTCGGCGGCGATTACTGGAACCTGAAAGAGGTCGTGGCCCATCACGGCTTCAGCGGGGGGACCATGCCGGGTCGGACCGAGGCGGGTCCGGCAAGGCCCTGACCCGGCCTAGCCAGAACCAAACAGGAAACAAGGGAAGCAAATATCGAATGTCGAACATCGAATGATGAATTTCGAAGGAGAGGGATCTCCGGAGTCCTTTCCCCGCGGCGTTCGTCATTCGACATTCCCGAGGATGGGAGACCCATCGTGCCTGACGCCGTGCCGCCCGACACGTTGAACGAGATCGGGGTCCTCAAGCGCCGCGAAATCGAGGCGCGGATCCTGGCCCCACTGGTCAACGCCTTTGCGGCGGAGTTCGGGCGAGAGCGGGTGATCGATATTGCCAAGCGGGTGATCGTGGGGATCGCGCGCCGGCAGGGAAAGGCGCTTGCGGAGCAGCTTGGGGGGAGCAGCCTGGCTCACTTCGTGTCGGGGAAGGACCCGTGGGTCAAAGGCGATGCCCTCCAGATCGAGGTTCTGGAGGCAGGCAACACGACCTACAGCTTCAACGTGACCCGTTGCCGGTATGCGGAGATGTACCGTGCCCTGGGCATTCCCGAGCTGGGTGCTGTGCTCTCCTGCGGCCGGGACTTCGCCTTGGGCGAGGGCTTCAACCCGGACCTGAAGCTCACCCGAACCCAGACCATCATGGAGGGAGCCCCGTACTGCGACTTCCGCTACCGCATGGAGGCCCCACCCGAGGCAAAGAAGTCCGCAGAGTAGCGTACAAGGGGAAGCAAAGACTTCCTTCATCCACAGATGATGCGGACTTCGCAGATTATACGGACCCCCCTCCCAGTTCCTCCCCCTCAGAGGGGGGAGGGTTCGGGTGGGGGCGAAATCTGCGGAATCTGCGGATAAATTGAAGGTCTTTCCCGGGCTTTCGGTGGAGTGGAGGTCCTGCATGAAGTCTCACACGGAGTATCTGACCTTCAGAACCAAGCGGCACCGGGAGTCCATCAACATCACCCGGGAGGTGGAGGCGGCCCTCAAGAAGAGCGGCATCCACGAGGGCATGATTCTCGTCTCGGCGATGCACATCACCGCCTCGGTCTATGTGAATGACGCGGAGGAGGGGCTCATCCAGGACATTGACGAGTGGCTGGAGCGCCTGGCCCCGACGGGCCCGGATTACCGGCATCACCGGACGGGGGAGAGCAATGGAGATGCCCACCTGAAAAACCTTCTCATGCACCACCAGGTCATCATCCCGGTCACCGATGGCAAGCTGGATTTTGGGCCGTGGCAGCAGGTCTATTACGCCGAGTTCGATGGCCAGCGTGCGAAGCGCGTGATCATCAAGGTGATGGGAGAGTAGAAACAAGAGCGTTCGGCAGTTCGGCTGTTCGGCAGTTCGGCTGTTCGGGAACTACCTTATGCCGGGGCATGCTGGCTTCGGGATGCGAATCGGGGCCCATAGACCCGGATCTCGGAGACACGGCGAATCACTGACTGTCGGCCATTGAGAGGGAGGGGACAGTGGACCCACTGGACGATGCCGCCTTCCGGGCCCTGGTGGAGCAGGCCAAGCGGGTGTGCGCCAAGCATCCGGGCCTCTTGCCGGCCTACCTCGCCGCGATTAAAGAAAAGGGCAGGGGCATGGGTGACGACGTGTTGCAGCCTCTCCTGAAAGAGGTGTCGGCGAGCGTCTCGTGAGGAGGTTCACCGAGGTCGAGGGCATTCGGATTTGACACGGGGTGCCAGACCGGCCTACGATCTGCGGGGTGTTCACCTGAACCATCACTGGCGAAGGACAGATAAGGGAGGACGTCATGCGCAGGCGGACTGGGGTGTTTTTGCTGACGATCCTGGCAGGTGTGATCGTGCTGGCTAGCGCTGCAGGAGCGGCGTGGCTGCCGGACAAGCCGGTTGAGCTCATCGCGCCCTCGGGGCCGGGCGGCGGTTGGGACCGGACGGCTCGGGGAGCCCAGAAGGTGCTCACTGACGAGAAGCTCGTCCCGCAACCCATTGTGGTGAACAACGTGGTGGGAGGCAGCGGGGCTGTGGCCATCAGCCAGGTTATGGCCAAGCGCAAAGGCGACCCAAACCTGCTCCTGGCCATGTCTCCCGCGCTCACCTTCACCTTGGCCCTGGGACGGGCGAAGGATCCGTCCACCGGAAAGAACCTGACCTTCCGGGACATCACGCCGATCGCGGCCGTCGCGACCGACTATGGCGCCATCGTCGTCCGCAAGGATTCTCCCTACAAGGGCCTCAAGGACCTGTTGGAAGCGTACAAGGCCAACCCGGCTACCATTTCTGTTGCGGGCGGCTCTGCGGTGGGGAGCCAAGACCACATCAAATTCGCCAAGGTGGTGAAGGCCGCGGGGCTGGATGCCACCAAGGTCAAGTACGTCCCGTTCCAGGGGGGTGGCGAGGCCATGGCCTCCCTCCTGGGCGGTCACACGGCCGCCGCGGCCCCGGATGTCTCGGAGATTGTCGGCCAGGTGGAGGCGGGGCAGATTCGCATCCTGGCCCTCTTGTCCGATCAGCGCCTTGGCGGGGTGTTCAAGGATTCGCCCACCGCCAAGGAGCAGGGGGTCAACACCAATTACATCCTGTGGCGGGGATTCTACGCGCCGCCGGAGCTTACGAGGGACCAGGTGGAATACTGGCGGGCGACCATGGGCAAGATGGTCAAGACCGCCTCGTGGAAGAAGTTGGCGGCGGATAGCGGCTGGTTCGAGTTGTTCATGGCGGGCGAGGAGCTCAGCAAGTTCCTGGATGACGATCTGGCGTTCGCGTCGGCCCTCCTGAAGGAACTGGGGCTGGTGAAATAGGAGCGGTCAGCCGTCAGCTCTCGGCTGTCATCCCTCTTGCACTCCGGGGGGCCGTGGACGGTTGCTGTGAGCTGATAGCTGACGGCTGAAGGCTGGCCTTCATGGGCCAACGCTCGCACGACAGCCTGGCGGCAATCCTGGTTGCCGCCGCCTGCATTGCCTACCTCTGGGGGGCTCAGCGGTTCCAGTCACCGTTGGTGGCGGATCCCCTGGGCCCCTCGGCCTTTCCGACGATCCTGGGTTGGTCGGGCCTCCTCCTGGCCGCCGTCCAGATCTTCCTCGCCTGGACCGGGCGGAGTTCCCCCGAAGAGAGTCCGGGATCAATCCGGGAGTACCTGAAACCCCTCGTGCTCTTCGCCCTCCTTGTCGTCTACGCGCTGGTTCTGGAACCGGCGGGCTACGTGCTGGCCACCTTCGCCTTCGTGGTCATCAGCTTCCTGATGTTGGGCGAACCCCTCTGGCGCGGGGGCCTCATCGCGGCCGGCTTCAGCACCGGCTTCTATTACCTTTTCGTCAAGATCCTGAAGATCAATTTGCCCGCCGGAATGCTCTTCCGCGGATGGTGATCCCAACTGCAGCCGGAAGGCGCCCATGACCGAGGTCTTCTCCAGCCTGGCCTACGGCTTCAGCGTGGCACTGACGCCCACCAATGTGATGTGGGCCACGGTGGGGTCCATTATCGGGACGCTGATCGGTGTCCTGCCAGGCATCGGCCCGGTGAGCGGGATCGCCATCCTCATCCCCGTGACCTACGGCATGAACCCGGCCTCGGCCATGATCCTGCTCACGGCCATGTACTACGGGACCATGTACGGGGGCTCCACCACTTCTATCCTGGTGAATGTCCCGGGCGAGGCCTCGTCTGTCGTCACGACCCTGGACGGGTACCAGATGGCGCGCCAGGGACGGGCGGGGCCCGCGCTGGCCATTGCCGCCATCGGCTCCTTCGTGGCGGGCACGTTCAGCATCGTGGGCCTGATGCTCTTCGCGGTTCCGATCATCTCGCTGGCGCTGAGGTTCGGCCCCGCGGAGTATTTTGGCCTGATGCTCCTCGGCCTTTCCAGCGTGACCAGCCTGGCGGGGAAGTCCCTGGTCAAGGCCCTGCTGTCCATGCTCCTCGGCCTGGTGGTCTCCACCATAGGCGTCGATCTCTCCACGGGGATCACCCGGTACACGTTCGGCATCCCCCAGCTCCTGGACGGCGTGGGCTTCCTGGTGGTGGCCATCGGCCTGTTCGCGATTTCGGAGGTGCTCCTGGCGGTGGAGGAGATCGCGGCGGCCAAACGCGAGGCCATTCCCGTGGGCCGCGTGTGGCTGGCGTGGAAGGATTTCGCAGCAAGCTGGTGGGCCATTATCCGGGGAACGGTGATCGGCTTCTACATCGGGGTGCTGCCGGCCGCGGGGGCGACGATCGCGTCCTTTATGGCCTATGACGTGGAGAAGCGGCTGGCCAAGGATCCCAGTAGCTTCGGGAAGGGCGACATCCGCGGGGTGGCCGCGCCGGAGTCGGCCAACAATGCCGCGGCCGTGGGGAACATGGTGCCCCTCCTGACCCTGGGTCTCCCCGGCTCCTCCACAACGGCCATCATGCTGGGGGCCCTCATGATGCTGGGGATACAGCCGGGTCCCCTGATGTACCAGAAGAACCCGGACGTCTTCTGGGGGCTGATTGCCAGCATGTACCTCGGCAACACCATGCTTTTGATCCTGAACCTGCCCCTGGTGGGACTGTGGGTGAAGATCCTGGCAATTCCGGAGCGCATCCTGTACCCGCTCATCCTCGGCGTGTCGGTGATCGGTGTGTACGGCGTGTCCGGCAGTCTCACGGACCTGCTCTTGGCCTGCGGCTTTGGCCTGCTGGGCTACTATATGCGCAGGCACGACTACCCTGTGGCGCCGGCAGTCCTGGGGGTGGTGCTGGGTGGCCTGATGGAACAGTCCCTGCGCCAGGCCCTGGTCCTGTCAGATGGAAGCTACTGGACTCTCGTCCAGCGGCCCATCTCTCTGGTCCTCCTGATCCTCTCCGTCGTTTCGCTGGCCTCTCCATACCTCATCACCGCCTTCCGCAAGTTCCAGCGCGAGCCACAGTTTTAGCCCCGATCCGAAACTACTAACCGCCAAGGCGCCAAGCACGCCAGCATTACGCGGCAATTGGGCAATCCGGCAACTGGGCAACTTGGAGCTCCGGGTTGCCAGATTGCCAGATTGCCTGATCGCCTCCCCATGGCGACCCGGGTACCCAGCGCTGGCGCTGGGTGTTCATGGCGGTTTAATACTTTTTTCTTCCTTGTGATTTTCTGCTTGACTCCAGGAAGTTTGGCAGCTAGGTTTAGCCCCGCCTAAATAAATCTTTCGGAGGAAATATGCTGAGTGGGGCGGTCCAAGACTACTTGAAGACCATCTACACACTGCAAGAGCAGGGCGGCGCCGTCTCCACCTCGGCCCTGGCCGAAGCGATGGGCGTCGCCGCCGCGTCCGCCACCGGGATGGTGAAGAAGCTGGCGGGCCTGAAGCTGGCGAGGCACAGCCCCTACCAGGGGGTGATCCTGAGCAAGGCTGGGGAAAAGATGGCCTTGGAGGTCATCCGGCACCACCGTCTGCTGGAGCTGTATCTGGCCGAGGCCCTGGGGTATAGCTGGGACAAGGTCCACGAAGAGGCCGAGCGGCTCGAGCACGTCATCTCCGAGGAGTTCGAGGAGAAGATCTTCGAGGCCCTGGGTCGGCCGACCCGGGACCCCCACGGCGATCCGATCCCGACCAAGGACGGCACGCTGGTGGCGGGAAGTCACGAGCGCCTCTCGGATATGGAGCCAGGGGCCACGGGGGTCATCCGTCGGGTGAGCGACCGCAACGCCGAGATGCTCCGGTACCTGGCTCTGCGCGGCCTGGTCCCGGATGCGGCTGTGGAAGTCGTGGAGAAGGCGCCCTTCAACGGGCCGATCACCGTGAAGGCGGGGAAGGCCTCGCACGTGCTGGGGAGGGACCTCGCCTCGCACATCCATGTGGAATCCGGCGCCCCAGGGGGGGTGTAGGGAGGAGTCATGTCCGGGATGAATCGACGACAGTTCCTCCGCTGGGGCCTCCCGGCAGGTCTGGGCCTGGCCGGGGCCGCCGCATCAGCATCAGCACCGGGGAAGGAAACGGCGCCGTCCCTGCCACCCGGGATGGTCCATCCCAATCCGACCCACTACATGGGCGGCCGGCCAGCCCCCACGGAGCGCCAGGCACCCGATGGCCTGGATCCGATGCAGATCCTGACCGCCTTCGACTTCGGCAAGGTCACGCGACTGCCGAACGGCCAGATTCAGCGGGAATACACCCTGACCGCCTTCGACCGGGAGATCGAGGTGGCCAAGGGGGTGAAGTTTCCCGCCTGGACCTTCAATGGGTCGGTCCCGGGCCCGACTATCCGGTGCACGGAGGGGGACCGTCTCATCATCCATTTCCGGAACGAGGGGGCACACCCCCACACCATCCACCTTCACGGAATCCACCCGGCGAACGCCGACGGCGTGTTCGAGGTTGTCCCTCCGGGTGGGACCTACGACTACGACCTCATGGCGGAGCCGTTCGGGCTCTTCCTGTACCACTGCCACACCATGCCTCTGAAGAAGCACATCCACAAGGGCCTCTACGGGGCCTTCATCGTGGATCCGAAATCGCCGCGTCCCCCGGCCAAAGAGCTGGTCATGGTGATGAACGGCTTCGACACCGACCTGGATGGGGAGAACGAGTTCTACACGGTGAACGGCATCGCCAACTATTTCGCCGAGCACCCGATCCCGCTCCAGGTGGGGGAGCCGGTGCGGATCTATGTGGTCAACACGACAGAATTCGATCTGATCAACTCGTTCCACCTGCACGGGAACATGTTCAAGCTGTTCCGAACGGGTACGAGCCTCACGAACTTCGAGATCACGGACACGGTGATGCTGTGCCAAGGCGAACGCTGCATCCTGGAGTTCAGCTACAAGTATCCCGGCAAGTTCATGTTCCACGCACACCAGAGCGAGTTCGCGGAACTGGGCTGGATGGGAATGTTCGACGTCCAGGCCAGGCCCCAGAAGGCCTAGCGGCGCCGATGAGGAATGAGTGATGCGCACGCGGGATAAAACGATGCCTGTCGCCGAAGTGGCCCGGACGAGGTGGCGACCGGCGGCGTGGCTCTTGCTTCTGCTGCCCGTGGCCATCCTGGCCGGGATGGTGGCCCTGTTCCTGACCAAGGGAGAGCGCCTGATCGGGCGGCCGCCCATCCCCCCGGACGCCCTACTGAAGATCGAGTTCGAGCGGATCGCCTTTCGCCCGGGCGAGGTCATTGCCACCGTTCGGAACACTGGCCCGGACGAAGTGACGATTGCCCAGGTGGCGGTGAACGACGCGCTCTGGCAATTTGTCGTGAGCCCAACAGCCACCCTGGGCCGGATGCAGCGAGCCATCGTGACGATCCCATACCTTTGGGAAACGGGCGACCCGGTGGAGGTAAAGCTCATCACCAGTAACGGGCTCGCCTTCAAGCACAAGGTGGATATCGCCGCCGAAACGCCGCGGCCCTCTCTAGGCATGCTGGGCATCTTCGCACTCTTGGGCATCTACGTGGGGGTGATCCCGGTGTACCTGGGATTTCTCTGGTTCCCATTCCTGCGGCGGGTGCGGGAACGGTGGTTCCACTTCTTCCTCAGCCTGACCGCCGGCCTCCTGATCTTCCTGGGGGTGGACGCGTTGAAGGAGGCGCTGGAGGCGGCCGGGAAAATTCCCGGCGCGTTCAAAGGCGTAGGGATCATTTTGATCGGTGTCAGTGTGGGACTCCTGGGGCTGATGGCGGTGGGGGAGCGAACGATGGGTCGGGCGCGAGCGGCCACCCCGGGTGGGGAGCGACTGGCCCTGGCCTACCTCATTGCGGCGGGTATTGGCCTGCACAACCTGGGCGAAGGGCTGGCCATCGGCGCGGCCTACGCCCTGGGGAACGTGGCCCTGGGCACCTTCCTGATCGTCGGCTTTACCATTCACAACACCACCGAGGGGTTCGGCGTGGTGGCGCCGGTGGCCAGGGACCGGGTGGGGCTGTGGCATCTTGTCGCCATGGGCCTGCTGGCTGGGGGGCCCACGGTATTGGGGACCTGGATCGGCGGATTCACCTATTCGGCCGTGTGGTCCATCCTCTTCCTGGCCCTGGGGGCGGGGGCGATCTTCCAGGTGGTGTACGAGTTGCTCAAGCTCATGAACCGCGATGCCCGCGAGCGTGCGGGGAGCGTGGCCAATTTCGTGGGACTGGTCCTGGGCCTGGGGATCATGTATCTCACAGGTCTGTTAGTGCAGCTCTAACCCGCAAGGGTCAACACCTTTCGGCTGTTTCCCGCCTTGCGGGATTCGACGGTTCGGCATATCAGGATCTACCAGAACAGCCGAACTGCCGAGCCACCGAACTCCCGAACGTTTTTCAAGTCTGGAGATGCTATGTCGCGCAAGACGATGCTGTCTCTCGCCCTCGCCTGTACTCTCCTCGTGGCGGGCGGCCTGTCCATCGGCAAGGGGGTCGTGCTGGGGAAGAATCCGCCCCCGCAGGTGATTCAGCTTCAGGCCAAGGCAGGGAAGTTCAACGAGGTGAATCCGACGCTGGAGGTGCGGCGTGGGGTTCCTGTGGAACTCACGATTCGCAACGACGAACCGGAAGCCATCCCCCACGACTTCGCCCTGGTCGGCCTGGGCGTGAAAACACCCAAGGCGCTGCAGCCAGGCGAGGTCAGTACCCTCCGATTCACTCCTTCCCAAGCCGGGGAGTTCGCATATACCTGTACCCTGCATCCCGGTCTCATGGATGGACGCCTGATCGTCCGGCCATGAGCGGCAGTCCCACCGACCCGCTTTCGTTCCGGCGAAGGCCAGGCATTGCTCTGTGAGGTCTCATGGATCATCGCGTGCCACCTGCGCCCCCAATTAGCCGCACCGAATCCCCGCCTGGCCCCCGATCGGGCGATGTGCGAACCATCATCGCCGCGATCGACGTGTTGCAGGGGAAGAGCAAGGACCCCTGGTACCGCCGGCTCTGGCCCTTCCTTGGGCCGGCCTTCATTGCCTGTGTGGCCTACGTGGATCCGGGCAACTTCGCCACCAACATCCAGGGCGGGGCCCAGTTCGGCTATATGCTCCTGTGGGTGATCACGGCCAGCAACCTGATGGCCATGCTGGTCCAGGCTCTGTCGGCAAAGCTGGGGATCGCCACCGGGTTGAACCTGGCCGAGATGTGCCGGGAGCAGTTCCCGCGGGGGATCGTCTGGACCATGTGGGTCCTGATGGAGCTGGTCGCCATGGCCACGGACCTGGCGGAGTTCCTGGGGGCGGCCCTGGGGTTCAACCTGTTGTTCGGGATGCCCCTGCTGGCCGCAGGCCTGCTCACCGGGGTCACGACATTCGCCATCCTGGCCCTGGAACGGCGCGGCTTCCGTCCCCTGGAGGCGGTGATCGGCGCGCTAGTGGGCGTCATCGCCATCTGCTACCTCATCGAGACCATCCTCGACCGGCCCGACTGGGGGAAGATCGCGTACCACGCGGTGGTCCCCCAGTTCGGGGGAACGGAGAGCGTCCTGCTGGCGACAGGCATCCTGGGCGCCACGGTCATGCCCCACGTCATCTTCCTGCATTCCGCCCTCACGCAGGGTCGCATCGTGACCCGGGATCCCGGGGAGTTGCGCCGGCTGTTCCGGTTCGAGTGTGTGGACGTCACCATCGCCATGGGCCTGGCCGGGCTGGTGAACGGGGCCATGTTGATCATGGCCGCTGCCACTTTTTTCGACAAGGGCCTCACCACGGTGGGAACCATCGAGGAGGCCCACCAGACGCTCGCCCCGCTGCTGGGCGCGGGCTCGAGCTGGGTGTTTGCCATTTCGCTCTTGGCCTCCGGCCTGTCCTCGTCCACGGTGGGGACCCTGTCCGGCCAGGTGATCATGCAAGGGTTTCTTCACCGGCAGATCCCCATCTGGCTCCGGCGGCTGGTCACGATGGTCCCGGCGCTCGTGGTGATCGGGATCGGCCTCGAACCCACCCGGACCCTGGTCATTAGCCAGGTGGTGCTGAGCTTCGGCCTGCCGTTTGCCCTGGTGCCGTTAGTCCTCTTCACGGCGCGCACTGATCTGATGGGGGTCTTGGTCAACCGCCGGTCCACAACACTCATCGCCATCCTGGTGACCTTCCTGATCATTGTGTTGAACATCTTTCTCCTCTATGACATCCTCCTGGGTGGAGGGTGAGTCCCGTGATCCGACAGATCCTGGTACCACTGGACGGTTCAGCCCTGGCCGAGGCGGTCCTCCCCGCCGCCGCGGCTTTGGCCGGGGGGTTCGGGGCGCGGATCGTGCTGCTTCATATCATCGAGGAGCGCGCCCCTGAGACGATCCATGGGCAGCGGCATCTTACGGAGGGCGCTCGGGCCCAGGCCTACCTCGACGAGCTGGCGCGCCGGCCCATCTTCCAGGGGCACGCCGTGGAGGTGCACGTCCATCTGCCAAAGGAAGGGGACGTGGCGGAATCCATCGTGGCCCACGCCCAAGAAGTGGGGGCCGACCTGGTCGTCCTCTCGACCCACGGGAGGAGCGGTCTGCGGAGCCTTCTATTCGGCAGCATCGCCATGCGCGTCCTCCAACGGTGGACGACCCCCATTCTCCTTGTGAATCCCACTGCCGCCGGGGAGGCACCGCCCTTCGTGTGCCGAACGATCCTGGTGCCCCTGGACGGGACACCCGCCCACGAGCCCGCTTTGGGGGTCGCTTCTACGCTGGCCCGAGCCTGGGACGCCGCCCTTCGTCTTGTGATCGTCGTGCCCACCGTGGGGACGCTCTCCGGGCACGAGGCGGCGACAGGGGTGTTCATGCCCCTCACCAAACGTGCGCTGCTGGATCTGGCCGAGCGGGGGGCCGACGAGTACGTCCAGCGGCTGGCGGAGAAGCTCACGGCCGAGGGGGTCCCCTCGAGGGGCTACGTGAGCCGCGGGGAGCCGGCGGCGTCGGTGGGAGAGGCGGCGAATCGGGTCGGGGCGAACCTTGTGGTGGTGGCCAGCCACGCCAAGGGCGCCCTGGATGCCTTCTGGTCCGGCAGCCTCACGCCCAAGCTGATCCAGACGCTCGGTCGCCCGCTCCTGCTGGTTCGGGCGGCAGAGGACGCGGCCCGCCCGGTCGCTGATACCAGTTCCGTTCGGGAGGATGTGTGACGAGCCAGACGCTTCAGGTTCCGGTTCTCATTCCTGACGCGGAGGACTGCACCGCGTGCGCCGAGCGGCTCCGGGGCCGGCTTAGGCTCGTGACCGGGGTTGCCGCGGCCGAATTGGACGCCGCGGGGCGCCGACTCACGCTGACGTACGATCCAGCGCTCCTCTCCCTGACCGCGCTGGAGGCCCACGTCACGGAGGCTGGCCTGGCCCTGACGCATCGGTTTCGCCATACCACCCTTGGCTTACAGGGCCTCGACTGCCCGGAATGCGTCGGCGCCGTGGAGCACAGTGTGACCCACGTTCCCGGCGTATTGAGCGCCGTTGCGAATTTCGCGACGGCGAGCCTCTACGTCGAGTATGACGCGGAGATCACGGATCTGGACCGCATTGCGGCGGCCGTGGGCCGGGCCGGCTACCGGGCGCTCGTCCCCGGCGCGACGTCCGGCGTGGCGGCCATTCGCGTTGCGGAGATGGACTGCCAGGACGAGGTGAAGGCGATCGAGGGGGCTCTCCGTTCCTTGCCCGGCGTCGCCTCTTGGCAGGTGAACCTCCTCGAACGGACGCTCCGCGTCCAGTTCGATGCCGCCGCCACCCACCCAGAGGCCATTCTCGCCGCGATCCGCGGCCTGGGAATGACGCCCGAGTGGACCGAGCGGGCCGTGCAGGCGGTGGCGTGGCGACGGGATCCGCTGTTTCTCTCGACGGTCACCTCGGGGGTCTGTCTTGGAGCGGCCCTGATCACGGACTGGGCAGGGAGCACCTCCGTGCTCGGGCACGCGCTCCACGGCATGGCGCTCTGCGCCGGCGGCTGGATGGCGGCCCGGAAGGCGGTGCGGGCGGTTCTGGTCCCCCGGTTGGACATGAACGTGCTCATGACCGTGGCCGTCCTCGGGGCCATTGCCATCGGCCAGTGGGACGAGGCGGCCAGCGTCGCCTTTCTGTTCGCCCTGGCCCAACTGCTGGAGACCTACAGCCTCGACCGCGCCCGCCAGGCGGTGCGACGTCTCCTGGCGGTCGCCCCGCCCGAGGCCACGGTGCGGCGCGACGGGCAGGAGCTGCGTGTCCCGGTGGCGGCCGTTACCCCTGGCGAAACCATCGTCGTGCGTCCGGGGGAGCGCCTCCCGCTGGATGGGATCGTACGCGCCGGCGCTTCGGCACTGAACCAGGCCCCCATTACCGGCGAGTCCATGCCGGTGGAGAAGGGTCCCGGCACGCAGGTCTTCGCGGGCTCCATCAACGGGGAGGGAGCCCTCGAGGTGGAGGTGACCCATCGCGCCCAGGAGACGATGCTGGCCAGGATCATCGCCCTGGTCGAGGAGGCGCAGGCACAGAAGGCGCCCACCCAGACCTTCGTGGAGCGGTTCGCCGCGATCTACACGCCGGCGGTCATCGCTGGCGCTGTTCTCGTTGCCACCCTGCCGCCGCTTCTCTTGGCGGAGACGGCCTGGCCGTGGGTCTACCGGGCCCTGGTCCTGCTGGTCATCTCGTGCCCGTGCGCCCTGGTGATCTCGACGCCGGTGGCGGTCGTCTGCGGGTTGGCGCGGGCGGCGCGGACGGGAATCCTGATCAAGGGCGGGCGCGTTCTCGAGGCGCTGGGTGGCCTCAAGGCCCTGGCCCTCGACAAGACGGGGACACTCACGCAAGGCCAGCCGATCGTCATCGACGTCAGGCCTGTTGACGGCATGGATGCCCGGGAGGTCCTGCGACTGGCGGCGGCCGTGGAGGCCCGGTCGGAACACCCACTGGCTGCCGCCATCCTGCACGCCGCGCGGGAGCAGGGTATCACCTGGCCACAGGCGGCCGATTTTCGCGCGGTGGCCGGCCGCGGGGCGCAGGCACGGCTGGATGGGGTTGGGCTCCACGTCGGCAGCCACCGGTACATCGAGGAATTGGGGGTCTGCAACGGGGAGATCGAGGCCATCCTTGGCGAACTGGAAAGCCGCGGGCAGACCCCGGTGATCCTCAGCGACGGTTCCCGGGTGCTGGGGGTGCTGGGCGTAGCGGATCGGATCCGTGAGGGGGCGGCCGAGAACCTCCTGGCCCTCCGCCGCCTCGGGGTCAGGCCGTTGGTGGTCCTCACCGGCGACACGCCGCGGACGGCGGAGGCCATCGGGCGTCAGGCCGGCGCAGACGAGGTCCGGGCTCAACTTCTGCCCGAAGAGAAGGTGCGGGCGATCCAGGATCTGGTGCAGCGTCACGGGTCCGTGGGGATGGTCGGGGATGGGATCAACGACGCACCGGCTCTCGCC
Organism: uncultured bacterium; assembly: GCA_964576535.1. Taxonomy (GTDB): domain Bacteria; phylum Methylomirabilota; class Methylomirabilia; order Methylomirabilales; family 2-02-FULL-66-22; genus 2-02-FULL-66-22. The sequence goes on from CAZNWB010000005.1 coordinate 20,716, forward strand.
GCGGCCACGGTGGGGATCGCCATGGGCACGGCGGGGACCGACGCGGCCGTGGAGACGGCGGATGTGGTGCTGGTGGGGGACGATCTCCGTCAGCTCCCCGTGGCGGTGCGTCTCGGGCGCAAGACGCTGCGGATCATCCGCATCAACATCGCCTTGTCGCTGGCCACGAAGGCTGTCTTCGTGACATTGGCGGTCCTCGGCTATGCGACGCTGTGGATGGCGGTCGCGGCCGATATGGGGACCTCGCTGGCGGTCATTCTGAACGGGATGCGGCTGCTGCGAAACGGCTCCGGGGAAGGCCTGGCAGCCCACTCCTGAGGCGGAGCGGTCGCCTCGGCGTGCGCCCCTGGATGCTGTGGAACGGCGAACACGGGACGCTGAGAGCAAGCGACATTCACTCTCCTGAGTTTCGAAGACCGCAATTAGATCACCGACCTCGCCCGCATCTACGATCTGGAGCACCGCTTTCTCCCCGGGGGATGATCCTCCCGCCTCACTGGTAGTGGCTTATACTGAGCGCGAGAGGAATATCCGAATCATCAGTTGCCGCAAAGCAACAGCGAGGGAGCGAAGACGATATGAAGAGGGCATCGACTAAACGAGTCCAAGAGGACGATAGCATGCGCGCTGAGTACGCCTTCAAGGGCGGCGTGCGTGGGAAGCATCATCAAGCCATGCAGGCCGGGTATACGATTACGATTCATAAGGCCGATGGCAGGAGGGTCATCAAAGAGGTGAGGCCGAAAGAAGGCGCTGTCATTTTGGAGCCGGATGTGCGGCAGTATTTTCCAGACTCGGAATCTGTGAACGCTACCCTGCGCTCTTTGATTCAGCTCATGCCAAAGAAGCTCAGGAAGGCCGTGAAAAACACGCAGACAGTCAATGCAAGACGCCGAGTTGCAGCGAGTAGTCGTTAGAAACCAATGTGGACGATACGCGCCACTCTCGCTTAGCACCGCAGGCGTTCGTGCTTGCAAGTTGCCCCGGCAAAATACGGACAAGAGGTCATCCCAGCTCCCAGAGCGATTGCCGTGTGCTTGGGCGCTGTGTTCCCCCCGGTCGGGAGGAACAGTAGTCTCGGGTGCACACATCCGGACCTGAGTCATGCTGAAGGCCGTGACGTTTGACCTGTGGCAGACGTTGCTCCTGGATACGCCGGAGGGCTTACGCCAGGCGCGGGCCGACCGCATCCGCGGCATCCACGATCTTCTGGCCCGTCAGGGATTCGCCGTGGACCGGGATGCGGTGAGCCTGGCCTACGATGCCGTGGGCCCCAGGCTGGAGGAAGTCTGGGCGACCCGGCAGGATGTGGGCTCGCGTGGTCAAGTCCGGTTGCTTCTCGAGTGTCTGGGCCTCGACGGCGCAGTGTCCACCGAAGGCGGACTGCTGGATGCCCTGGAGGAAGCGTACTGTCTTCCCATCCTTTCCGCGATGCCGATCGTCAATGCTGGAGCGCGTGATATCCTGGAGACGCTCGAAAGCCGCGGGCTGCGCCTAGCGCTGATCTGCAATACCGGACGGACGCCGGGCAAGATGCTGCGCCTGGTCCTCGAGCGCCTGGGGCTGGCACGCCATCTCAGCGTCCTCAGCTTTTCCGACGAAGTCGGCCTGCGGAAGCCCCATCCCGAAATCTTTCACCGGACCCTGTCAGCCCTGGGCGCCGCCCCGGCCGAGGCCACGCACGTTGGCGATGACGTGACCACGGATGTGGCTGGGGCCAGGGGCGTCGGGATGCGGGCCATCCACCTCTGCCACTCGACGAGCGTCAGCCAGCACTCGGACGGCGCCGAGTCCGTCCTCTCCCTCCACGCGCTTCCCGCCATGCTCTCTTCGATCCGCTGAAGGGACGGTCCAATACTTATACTTATCCGCAGATTACACCCGCCCTTGGCGGGTCTTGCCAGGTCGTAACCTGTGCGATCTGGGCGGGTCCGCCTATGGCGCGACAGATTTCGCAGCTTTCTCACGGGGGAAGCTTTCCGACGAATAATCTGCGTAATCTGCGAAATCTGTGGATGATGGATGGTCTGGTCTTGTTCTGAAAGGCAAGGGGCCCGGAAGCTCCGCGGTCTTCCGGGCCCGTCGTGGTGGCTGGAGGGGGTGGGGGGCTACCGCCTTCGCTGGGCATCGTGCCGCTGCCGGTAGATCTGCCGGGACAACCGGTTCTCGTCGCGCGCGACCCGCTGCCGTTCCCTGGGCGTGAAGTTTCCGTCGGCCTTGAAGCGCTCTTCCTCGGCGCGGATGCGATTCTCGAGCGTCTGCAGGCGGCTGGCCTCGCGCTGCGTGAGGGAGCCGTCGGCGACCCCGGCGTCAATCCGGCGCTGCTCCTTGTCCAACCGGCGATCCAGGTACGAGGTTGGGGCCATGCTCCCCTGCGCGTCGTGGCGCTCGCGCCAGATGCGGCGGGAGGCGCGGTTCTCGTCCCGCATGAGCTTTCGCTTTTCCCGTGGGCTCAGGTTCCCGTCGGAGAGGAAGCGCTGCTCCTCGCGGGAGAC
>CAZNWB010000005.1:23310-31767 GCA_964576535.1 uncultured bacterium
GGGTGACTTGGCATTCACTCCCTTAGAGGGGGCTGGAAGAGAAAGGTTGAATCCCGGTGCGAGCTTGTGTAACCTGTTGGAATTGCAAGAGGGAGATGGGAGCCACACATGTCGGATACTCTTGTCCTGCTGCTCATCGGCACCCTGGGGGTCCTGGTGGTCCTGTCGGTCGTCCTTCTGGTGGCCATGTTTCGCCGTATGCCAGGGGCGGGGGACAATCTCGCCCGGACCCTTCTCACCAACCTCCAGGCAGTCCTGGGAGACCTGGGAACCCGGGTGGGGCAACTCTCTGGGGATGTCCAGGCCGTGGCCCGGGGCCAGGACACCGTCCGGTCCGAACTCGTCCAGACCCGGGAACAGGGTCAGGCCACCGTGCAGCAGACGGCCGAAACGCTCACCCAGCGCATCCATGAAACCCAGCAGGCCCTCACCTCGGTGACGGAGCTGGTCCACCGGACGGTCCGGACCCAGGACTTGCTGGCGCAGCACCTTGGCCAAGTCCAAGAGTCCCTGGCCGGGAATCTCACGGCGGCCCAGCAGAGCCTGCGGGTCGAGATCACCCAGACCCGGGAGCTGGTCGCCCAGATCCAGGCGGCCGACCAGATCCGGGAGAAGCACGAGCAGGAGGCCTGGAAGGCGCTGAAGCGGCTGGAGACGGTCCTCACCGGTACCAAGTCCAGGGGCACGGCCGGGGAGAATATTCTGGGGACCATCCTGGCCCAGCTTCCACCCGAGCTTCGCGAGATGAACCTCACCATCAACAACAAGCCGGTGGAGTTCGCCCTGCGACTGCCCCACGGACGCCTGCTTCCCATCGACAGCAAGTGGCCCGCGCTGTCTCAGCTGGAGCGACTGCAGGCGACCGAGGATCCCGTCCTTCGCAAGGCCCTGGCCGAGGAAATCCAGACGGAGGTCAAGAAGAAGGTCCGGGAGGTGACCAAGTACCTGGACCCGGACCGGACGATCCGGCTCGGAATCCTGGCGGTGCCGGATGCGGTCTTCGACCTGTGCGTGGACGCCCACGTGGAGGCCTTCAAGCAGGGGATCGTCATCATCAGCTACACCCAGGCCATCCCGTACCTGCTGTCCCTGCTGCAGCTCGTCCTGCGCTTCGGCACCGAGATCGACACCGCCCGTCTCAGCCAGGCGCTCACGACTATCGCCGACGCCCTGGAGAAGATGGACGGCGAGGTGGACGGACGCCTCTCCCGGGCGATCACCCAGCTCCAGAACAGCCGCGAGGAGTTCAAGGCTCACCTCAGCCGGGCGCGCCAGGGCGTGCGCGGGCTCCAGGTCGAGGCCGGACCTGCAGAACTGCCGCCGGCTCCGGGGGAACTGCCCCTCACCTGATCCGTGCCCGCGGCGGAACCAGCGTCCGGATTCCTTGTCGCGGCCGGTCGCATGTGTTAGGGTCTGGCAGGACTCACGGGTCTCTCGACTGACTCGGCTGTTCCGGGGAGGGACGCGGACATGGATATTGCGCAGGCTGCTTCGTGACTGAAGCGGCGAAGAGAAAGGATGGGGTGAATGCCTGCAGGCGAATCCATTCCTTTGTACATCTGCGCCCCCTTCGTAATCCTCCTGATTCTCATCGCCGTCATGCCCTTGGCCCTTCCGCACTTCTGGGAGAAGAACCGGAACAAGGCGATCCTGTCGGCTCTGGTCAGCATTCCTGTGCTGCCCTTCTTGATCACCCGCCTCCCGGTTGAGCTGGGCCGCAGCGTCGAGGATTACATCTCTTTCATTCTGCTGCTGGCTTCGCTGTTCATCATCTCGGGCGGCATTTTGCTGACAGGTGACCTGCGAGCGACTCCGGCAGTGAATACCTCGTTCCTGTTCCTCGGGGCGGTGATATCCAACCTGATCGGCACAACCGGCGCGAGCATGCTGCTCATCCGCCCGCTGTTGAAGACGAACAGCGAGAGGAAGTACATCCACCACATCCCCGTATTCTTCATCTTTGTCGTGTCCAATATCGGCGGAAGCTTGACGCCTCTGGGGGATCCCCCGTTGTTCCTGGGGTATCTGAGGGGGGTTCCCTTCGCCTGGACGTTCAACCTCTTCCCGATGTGGTTGACCGCCCTGGCCATCCTGCTGGTCGTGTTCTGTGTGTGGGATACCTGGTGTTACCGAAAGGAAAGTCCGGCCGACATCCAGCGTGACCGTGCGATGGCAACGCCGCTTCGCGTGTCGGGCACGCTGAACCTGCTGTTTCTGTTGGTCGTGATCCTCTCGGTGTTCCTCCAGTTCCCCTTCCCCTACCGGGAGTTGACGATGGTGGCTATGAGCATCCTCTCGATGGCATTCACGAAGAAAGGGCTGCGGGACCAACACGGGTTCACGTTCGCGCCCATCTCGGAGGTGGCCATCCTCTTCGCCGGGATCTTCGTCACCATGGTGCCGTTGCTCACGCTGCTCCAGATCAAGGGTGCGGAAATGGGCATCACGCAACCCTGGCAATTCTTCTGGCTTTCGGGCGGTTTGAGCTCCTTCCTGGACAACGCGCCCACGTACCTCACCTTCTTCTCGCTGGCGGAGAGCGTCACCAGTAGCCGGAGCCTCGCGGGCATTCCGGTCATTGCCGGTGTCCGGGCGGACCTGTTGCGCGCCATCAGTTGCGGCGCCGTGTTCATGGGGGCGAACACGTATATTGGGAACGGACCGAACTTTATGGTAAAAGTGATCGCCGAGGAGCAGGGTGTGGCGGTGCCGCATTTCTTTGGGTACATGCTGTATTCCGGGTTGGTGCTCATCCCGACGTTCCTGGTCATCACCGTGGTATTTTTTCTGTAGCGGAATTCCATTTTGTGTCGGATGATCGGGGTGGGTGGACCGGATGCCCGGGGATGATCCTGTCCGGCTGGGAGCGCGGGCCACAGGCCCAGAGGGAGCCGGCGAGCACCCTCCGGGCTGCACGGCAATGATCCGGGGCTCGGCTGGAGGAATGCGGCGAGATGCCTGACAAGGCGACCATTGGGCAGATCCTCCGGCAGCATCGGGAGGAGCGGGGACTGACCCCGGAGCAGGCGGCGTTCCAGAGCAAGGTGCCACTCCGGCTCCTGCAGGCGTTGGAGTCGGATGATTACCACCTGCTTCCCGACGCGGGATACCTGATCCGCTTCCTGCACGAGTATGCCCGCCTGCTCAAGCTGGATCCCGCTGCCCTGCAGCAGGAGTTTCGCAGGACAATCCACCGGCCGCCGGGGCAATCCCTGACCCCGGTTCCGCCGCCGCCTCCGCCGCCCATCCCGTGGAAACATGTTGCCTGGACCGGGGCGGCGATCCTGGTCGTGACGCCGCTGGTCTTCATCGCGCTCTCCCTGGCCTCCAAGCGGTCTGCGGACCGGGCCCCCGCGCCGCCGGTCGTGGAGCGGCCAACCGAGGAGCCGGGTCCGGTCGGGGACAGTAACCGGCTGATTCCGGACCCGCCCGCGGCGACGCTGTCGGATGCCGTCCGGTCGGACACGGCCGACGCCCAGTCCGGGACGCGCGGGATTGCCCCCGGGCCTGTAGCGATCGCCCAGGGCCCGCCGATCCTGCCCCCGGAACGGAAGTCCTACCGGTTTCTCTTGACGGCCCACACTCTGGAGCCGACGTGGATGTCCGTGCGCGCTGACGGCGGGCAAGAGCGCGAGGTCCTCCTGCAGAAGGGACAGACCGCGCGCTTCGTCGCGGACACGGGATTCGTCGTGACGGTGGGGAATGCGGGCGGCGTGGAACTCAGCCTGAATGGGCAGCCCCTCCCGTCCCTGGGTGCGTCGGGACAGGTGATCCGCGATCTGGCGATTCCGCCGGGACGTGGGCCGTCGGATGCAACCCAGGCACCCTCCCCCGGAGGCGTTCAACCGCGGGCGGGGCGGTAGGCGGGTACGGCGCGGATGGAGCTGCAGTGCAGAAGCGGCCTGACGGTTCCTGGCGAACGGCCTAGGCGAGCCGGGGTATGGACCCTGCCGCGTCCCGCGTGAGCCGCTGAGATGACGACTGGGGACGTCCACCGCGCGCACTGGATCCGGCCCGCCGGCCTGTGCACGGGCATCCTTCTGGTGTCGATCGCCCACCTCCTGACGCCCGTCGGGCGCCAGATCCAGCACGATATCCTGGTGCGTCTGTACTACTTGCCCATTGCCCTGGGCGGGCTGTGGTACGGCCTGCGGGGCGGCCTGGGCACGGCCGGTCTCATCACCCTGGTGTACCTGCCCCACGTCATCGGCGTGGACCACGGGACCATGACCATCGGGTACGTGCTGGAGATCCCGGTGTTCCTGGCGGTTGGCTTCCTCATCGGAATGATGGTGGATCGGCAGGAGCATTTCCGCCGCGGCCGGGAGGTGCAGGCCGAGACGCTGGCCCGCTCGCACCGGGATCTGCAGGAACAGACCCGCCTGCTGCTGGAGAAGGAGACGCAGCTCCACCGGGCCGATCGCCTCTCCGCGCTGGGTCAGCTGTCCGCGGGCCTGGCCCACGAGATCCGCAATCCTCTGGGCTCCATCAAGGGCGCGGTCGAGATCCTCCAGGACGACTATCCCGCCGGCCACCCGAAGGCGGAGTTCTTTGCCATCCTGCTGAAGGAGGTGGATCGGCTGAACGACGTGCTGACCAACTTCCTCAGCTTTGCGCGCCCCGTGAACCCGCACCTGAGCCCGGTGGATGTGCGGGCGGTTCTCACCGCGCTGGAAGGGCTGGTCTCGGGCCAGGCGCGGGGGCGGCGGGTCCAGGTCTTCACCAGCTTCCACTCGGGGCCCTCACGGGTCATGGCGGACGAGACGCTGCTCAAGCAGGCGTTCCTGAACATCATGTTGAACGCGCTGGAGGCCATGCCGGAGGGCGGGGACCTGGCCATCTCGACCCGTCTGGGATCGGGGACCGCCGCGTCGGCCGCCGACGAGCGGCCGGAATGGCTGGAGACGGTTTTCGACGACACGGGCCCGGGGATCGCGGAAGAGTATCTGGGACGCATCTTCGACCCCTTTTTCACCACCAAGAAGGACGGGACCGGCCTGGGGCTGGCCATCACCCACCGGATCATCGAGAACCATCAGGGCACGATCCGGGTCATGAGCCAGCGGGGGAAGGGGACCACGTTCGTGATCACCCTGCCGCTGGAGGGGGCCATGCGGGTATGAGGCGGGTGAAGATCCTGGTCATCGACGACGACGAGAGCCTGCGGCGCGTCCTGGAGTACAACCTGGCCCAGGAGGGGTACGCGGTCCTCACGGCGGCCAGCGGCGAGCACGGGCTCGAACTCTTGAAGAAGGAACGGGCGGATGTGGTGGTGACCGATGTCCGGATGGCCGGGATGGACGGGCTGCAGGTCCTGGAGGGCGTCCACAAGCTGGACCCCAGCATCCAGGTGATCATTCTCACCGCCTTCGGGACCATCGAGATGGCGGTGGAGGCCATGAAGGCCGGGGCCTTCCACTACATCAGCAAGCCCTTCAACCGGGACGAGCTGAAGCTCACCATCCAGAAGGCCCTGCAGCTCAAGGACCTGGAGCGGGAGAACGTGGCCCTGCGGCAGGAGCTCCAGGCCCGCGTCGGCCTGGACACTATCATCGCCGAGAGCCCCCCGATGAAGGCGATCCTGGAGATGCTGGGGCGGGTGGCTCCCACCGAGACCACGGTGCTGATCCTGGGCGAGAGCGGAACCGGCAAGGAGCTGATCGCCCGCGCGATTCACGCCAACTCCCCGAGGGCCGGCGGGCCCTTCGTGGCGGTCAACTGTGCCGCCATTCCGGAGAATCTGCTGGAGAGCGAGCTTTTCGGGCACGTCAAGGGGGCCTTCACCGGAGCCATCCGGGACCGGGTCGGGAAGTTCGAGGCGGCCGAGGGGGGCACGATCTTCCTGGACGAGATCGGCGAGATGCGGCCAGAGCTGCAGGTGAAGATCCTGCGCTGCCTGGAGGAGCGGACGCTGGAGCGGGTGGGCGACAACCGCCAGATCCGCGTGGACGTCCGGATCCTCGCGGCCACCAACAAGGACCTGACCAAGGCCATCCAGGCGGGGGAGTTCCGCGAGGACCTGTACTACCGCCTGAACGTGGTGCCCCTTTCCATCCCGCCCCTCCGCGAGCGGCGGGGGGACATCCGTCCCCTGGCCCAGCACTTCCTGAAGCGACTCGGCGCCCCGCCGCGCCTGGCGATCGCCCCCGACGCCTTCCGGGCCCTGGAGACCTACGAGTGGCCCGGGAACGTCCGGGAGCTGGAGAATGCCCTGGAGCGGGCCATGATCTTCCACCGGGGGGACGTCATCACCGTGAACGACCTGCCGGAGGCGATCAAGGTACCCCGCTCCCGCGAGGCGGTCGCATTACCGGTGAGCCTGCCCGAGGCCGGCCTGTCCCTGGAGGAGGTGGAGAAGGAGCTGATCCTGCGCGCCTTGCAGAAGCACGACTGGAACCAGTCCCGCGCGGCCCGCTACCTCGGGATCACGCGCCACACCCTCCTGTACCGGATGGAGAAGCACACCATCCTCCGTCCCGGCGGCCGCGGGGCCCAGCCCGAGGAGGAAAAGACAGAATGAGACCCCTCGTGCAGTCGCGCGAGGGTCCAGCCCGCCGCCCCCCCGCCTCATTACGCTGACGGCCAGGAAAAGCCAGGTCATGACCGAGTTGACGTGGGGCATCGCGGGAGGACTGGGGACCGGCCTGACGTGGGCGGCCCTCAGCCTTCTCGTCAGCTCGCTCTCCGACACCCTCCGGCCCATCAGCGTCACGGCCGTACGGTCCACGATCGGCGGTGGCATCATTCTGGCCGTCGCGCTTTTCACCGGGCACGGGCCGGAGATCCTCCGGATGCCGCTGTGGGCCGTCCTGGCCCTGTGGGCCTCCATCCTGCTGGCCATGGGGTTTGGCGATACCATGTTCTTTGCCAGCATGGGTTCCCTGGGGGTCACCCGCGCCCTGATCCTCAGCCTGGCCAACCCGCTGCTTACCTCGGTCGTGGGGATCGGCCTGCTGGGCGAGAAGGTGACCCTCCCTAGGATCATTGGCATCCTGTTGGTCGTGGGTGGGCTCGCGCTCATCATCTCGGGGAAAAGCGAGGGTGGGGTGAGGGGCCGTGGGGATGCGCGCCGGGGTCTCAAGCTGGTGTTCCTGGCGGCCGGAGCGTGGGCCGTGTCAGCCATCATCATGAAGCCCCCGCTGCAGATCGTCTCGGCCACGGCGGCCGCGGCCGTTCGGATTCCCCTGGCAGGGCTCGTCCTGTGGCTGACCCCCTGGACCCGAGGGACCCTACGCGAGGTGGCGGCTTGCCGGTCGAGGGAGCGGGCCTCGCTGGCCGCGGTCTGTGTACTGAGCGCCATCGGGTCCCTGCTCTTCACCACGGGGATCAAGTTCGGCGGGGTGGCGGTGGGAAATGTCCTGGCGTCCACCTCCCCCTTATTCACTTTGCCCTTCGAGGTGCTGGTGTTCCGCCAGCGCCCGTCCGCCAGGACCGTCTTCGGGGCGGTGGTGACGGTCGGGGGGGTCGGCCTTATGAACTTCTGAATTCACCCTGCCGGCGGTTGTCTTCCGTCCTGGGACGGGATAGAGTGATTCGACTTGGCAGGAAAGCCGTTGGGTCAACCTCCGTTGGCGATCTCGGAGGATTCGTGCCACTGGGTGATGTGCGTGCGATGCTGGCGGCCGCGCGGCGGCGGCGCAGGGCCGTGGGCTCGTTCAACGTGTTCAATCTCGAAACCATCGAGGCGGTCCTGGGGGCCGCGACGGTTCGTCGCAGCCCGGCGATCGTCGCCTTCACCGAGCGGCTGGCGGAGGATTTCGACCTGAAGACACTGGCCCTCGTGGTCCGCCACCGCGCCGCGGGCCTCGACGTTCCCATCGGCCTTCACCTGGATCACGGCCAGAGCGAGGCCGGCGTCCTGCGCGCCCTCCGGGCCGGGTTCACCTCGGTGATGTATGACGGCGCCGGCATCCCCTACGAGGAGAAGGTGCGCCGTACCCGGGCCATCGCTGACATGGCCCACGGGTTCAGCGCTGCCGTGGAGGCGGAGCTGGGACACGTGCCGCGGGGCGGCCGGCAGGGCGAGGTCCTGGCCGACCCCGACCTCGTCGCGGATTTTGTGCAGCGGACCGGCGTGGACGTGGTGGCAGTGGCCATCGGTTCGATCCATGGGCTGAAGGCAGGAGAGGCCCGTCTGGATTTCAACCGCCTGCGGGCCATCCGGCGGGAAACCGACGCCCATCTCTCGCTCCACGGCAGCTCGGGGATCGCGGACGCGGGGCTCCGGCGGGGCATCCGGGAGGGAATCACGAAGATCAGTTACTTCACGGCGGCCTCCCGGGCGGCCAGCCTGGCGATGCGCGCGACTTGGCGGGCGGGTCGGAGTGTTCCCCCCTATGCGGTGCTTTCCGTTGCCGCGCGCCGGGCATTCCAGGCCAGGATCGAGGAGCGGCTCATGGTGTACGCGGGCGGCCGCCGCCGGCGGTCACGCTCAACTGAAGACTGACAACGGACTAC
>CAZNWB010000005.1:31867-65254 GCA_964576535.1 uncultured bacterium
ACGCGGGCGGCCGCCGCCGGCGGTCACGCTCAACTGAAGACTGACAACGGACTACGGACGACGGACTCTCCTTCAGTTCTTCCAGGTGACCGGTTATCAGTTGTCGGTTTGAAATTTTCAGTTGCCGGAGCGATAGCGACGGAGAGGTGCTCATGCCGATCCGACTCTCCCGGGATGCCAGGCTGATCCGCTTTTCCTCGTCTGACGGTCTTCAGCTCGAGGGACGGCTGACCCTGGGGGAGAGCGGCCGGGCTATCGTGTTGTGCCATCCCCATCCACTCTACGGCGGGTCCATGCTTACCCCTGTGATCCTCACCGTCGAACAGACCTTTCGGGAGGCCGGGTACACCACACTGGCCTTCAACTTCCGGGGGGTCGGAGGCAGCGAGGGGGAACACGGAGAAGGGCGGGCGGAGGTCGCCGACGTCACGGGGGCCCTGGAGTTCCTGGCGAATACCCTGGAGGCTCTCCCACCCATGCTGGTGGTCGCGGGCTATTCTTTTGGCAGCGTGGTCGGGGGGAGGGTGGCAGCCACGGACCCCCGGGTATATCTTTACCTGGGGATTGCGCCACCCGTGAACCTACACGACTTTGGTTTCCTGCAGTCGGCCAGGTGCCGCATCGCGCTGATCGCTGGAAGCCGGGATGAGCTCTGCGAGCCCCATCGGCTGGAACGATTCGTCATCTCGCTGCCAGGAGAATTCTGGATGCGGATCTTGGACACAGACCATTTCTTTGAGGGGGCGCTGGAGGGATTGGCGGAGGCCTGTCGGGAAATCATCACCTGGGCCGGGGAGGGAGAAGCGTGATGAAGTGACCGCCGGTCTCGTAGGGCAGTCGTGGGAGGCCTCATGGGGAAGGAAGGAGGAGCGCGATGGCAACCTACATCCTGCTGACGAAGCTCACCGACCATGGACGGAAGACCCTGAAGGAGAAGCCAAACCGGGTCAAAGAGGTCAACAAGGAAGTGGAGAAGATGGGGGGCAAGGTGGTGGCCCAGTACGCCGTCCTGGGTCCCTACGATTTCGTGAATGTGGTGGAGGCCGCCGACAACAAGGCCATCGCCAAGATCTCGGTCGAGTTGGGGGCACGCGGGACGATCGAGATCATGACGCTTCCGGTCGTCACTCTGTAGTACAGAGACTTGGGGTTTTGCTGACACTCGCCGGGCACCCGGCGTTCCGCCTGGGTGCCCGGCGCCCCAGGCTGGATACCGGGTACTGCCTCGTGAACCCACGTTGACCCGTCGAACGAATATGCAGCCGCACGGAAGCGGGAGGCAGGATGCGAATCCACGCGGCGCTGGATAGCCTGATCGAGCTGGAATGGCGGGTGGCCCGGCTGTATACGCGCTTCTATGGACGCTTTTCCGATCTTCCCGCCGTCTCCGGGATCTGGTGGGAGATGGCCCTGGACGAGCACGAGCACGTCGGGGTCCTGACCATGGTCAAAGAGCTGGCGGATCCGAAAGCGAAGGTCGCCGATATCCGGCACCGGCTGAGACCCCTGCAGAGCGCCATCCGGGCTTGCGAGCACGCAGCAGGTGGGGAAGTGACCTTGAGCCAGGCACTGGCCATGGCAGTCCGCCTGGAGCGATCGGAACTCGACCGCTTGGGCCGCGAAACGGTACAGGCCATCGGTGGCGACCTGCCGCCGATCCCGCGCTCGGCCTTTGCGCCGCACGAGGCGCATCTCGAGCGGCTGATGCGGACGGTCCGGAAGTTCGGAGGGGAAGAGGTTGTTCGCTCCGCCTGGGACCTCACTCCCGAGGGCCGGCTTCGACCTCGGGGGTCTCCCGCAGCGCCTGCGCTCCCGGGAGGGAGGGCATCGGTTTCCCGGGGAAGGAAGGGGAAAGGGGGGAGCCGGGCCAAAGGCGCCTGAGGATGCGCCGCTGCATCCCGGATTACGACCGGAAGGCCACGGGGGAGAGCAGGCGACGTCCCGCGAGGACGAGAAAGAAGAGGCAGGTGCTCACCAAGACGATGGCGGCGCCCGAGGCAACGTTCAGGTAATAGGAGAGATACAAGCCGATGACGGCCGCCAGGGCGGCCAACACAACGCCCAGGACCATCATCTGGAAGAACCGCTGGGTCAGAAGATACGCCGTGGCGCTGGGCGTCACCAACAACGCCACCACCAGGATGATGCCAACCGCCTGGATGGAAATCACGATAGTCACGGCGATCAGTCCCAGGAGCAGGTGGTTGAACGCCTGGACCGGGTACCCCATGGCCTCTGCGACCGTCGGATCGAAGGACAGGAGGAGCAATTCCTTGTAAAGGACGGTGATGGTCAGGACCACGACCCCTCCCAGGAACGCCACGAGCCAGAGCTCCCTCTCCGAAATCCCCAGGACGTTTCCGAACAGGAAGCTGAACAGGTCCACGGTGTAGCCCTGGATCGTGCTCATGAGGAGCACGCCCAGGGCGAAGGCCCCGGCGAACAGGATCCCGATGGCCGTATCGTGGCTGACGCGACCATGTCGAGAGACGACGCCGACCCCCAAAGCAGTGGCCAGGGCGAACAGCATGGCCCCCAGGTAGATGTTTCCCTTGAGCATGTAGGCGATGACGACCCCGGGGAAGGCCGCGTGGGCCAGGGCATCCCCGACGAAGGCCAGCCCGCGCAACACGACGTACGTGCCTACCAGGGCGCAGATGGCCGCCACCAGCACGCCCCCCAGCAGGGCCCGCTGCATGAAGCCAAACTCAAATGGCGCCACCAGGAACTCGATCATGGGTGATCTCGCAAGGCGGAAAACGCAAAACGTGAAGCGTAATGTGATTACGTTTTACGTTTCACGTCTTACGGTTTCGTGTCGATGCTCGTCGGCGACGACGATGCGCCGGTCCCCCACCCGGACAAGCATCAGATGGTGGCCGTAGGTCCGGCCCAGGATATCCTCCCGGAACACTTCTCTGGGCGGCCCGTACGCGACCAGCTGCCGGTTCAGGCACAGGACTTGGTCGAACCGCTCAATCACGCAATTCAGGTCGTGGGTGGCCACGACGACTGTCTTTCCGATGTCTCGGAGCTCTTCCAGCAGGGCGAAAATGGCATGTTGCGTGGTGGCGTCCACGCCACTGACCGGCTCATCCAGGAGGAGCAGGTGTGGATCCTGAGCCAGGACACGCGCCAGGAATGCCCGCTGCTGTTGCCCGCCCGATAGCTTGCCGATCTGGGTCTGAGCATGGTCCAGGAGATCCACGCGTTCCAGGGCCCGACGCACGGCCGTGAAATCCTCTGGACCTGGGCGGCGACCCCAGCCGATCCGCGGGTACCGGCCCATCATCACCACATCCGCGACCGAGACCGGGAAATCCCGGTTGACCTCCTCCAGCTGGGGGAGGTACCCCATCATCGCCCGCTGTCCCAGCGCGGGCGCCTCGTGCAGCAGGATCTCGCCGCGGTGGTATGGGGTCAATCCCAGGATGGCCTTGAAGAGGGTGGTCTTCCCGGCGCCGTTGGGCCCGATTACACCGACCATTTGTCCCGGCGGTATGGCGAAGGTGATCCCATCCAGCGCGGGCGTCCCATTGTACCCCGCAACCAGGTCCCTCACCTCCAGGCAATACCGCCAGGCCTTCTTGTCCCTCACGGGCCACTCCGGCAAATTCGAAATTCGAAATTCGAAATTCGAAATGTATTCACTTGAGTGCATTCACGATCTGCGTCACGTTGTGTCGCATGAGGGCGATGTAGCTATTGGCTTCGGGCCCGTCCGAGAGACTGTCATTGTACAGGTTGGTCACCACCTTGACGCCAGCCTCCTTGGCCAGGACTTCCATCATCTTGGGATTGAACTGGGACTCCGTGAAGACGGCCGGCACCTCGGCCTGTTTGATCCGCCGGGCCAGCGCAGTGAGCTGCCGGGCGGAGGGCTCCTTTCCCGGGCTCGCCACGACGACCCCCTGGAGTGTGAACCCGTATCGTTTGGCAAAGTAGGGGAAGGCATCGTGGAACGTGACCAGCTTGCGTCGCGCTGCGGGGATCTTTGCCACCTCGGCCTGGACCCAGGTGTCGAGTTCGTCGAGCCGGGCGAGATAGGCTTTGGCCCGGTCGGCATACTGTCCCGCCTGGGCGGGATCCACCTTGCTCAGGCTGTCACGGATCTTCTCCACGTAGGTCTTGGCGTTCGTCACGTCCAGCCACAGGTGCGGGTTGGGCTCTCCGCCTGCCTCCGATATGGTTGGAAGGCCCTGGGACAGGACGACAATGGGCAGATCCGGTTTCCCCGCGTTCCGGATGGTACCGTCAATCCACTCCTCGAGATGCGCACCGTTGTAAAAGACGATCCGGGCCTGCGCGACCGTCTTGATATCGCCGGGGGTCGGCTGGTACGTATGGACTTCCCCTCCCGGAGGCACCAGCGCTTTGACATCCACCTTGTCGCCGCCGACCTGCCGGATGAGGTCGGCCAGGACGGTCATCGTGGTGACCACCGTCAGCTTTCGAGGCGCCGCCTGCTCCTGCGGGGACCGCGATTCGCAGGCGGGGAGGAGGATCACGGGTGCCAGGATCCACAGGAGGAGGTGTCTCGACGCGAATGCGATCATCGGTTCCCCTTGTGACGACGCGTAGGCTTCCTGGCCCGCCGGGAGCAGTCCTGGCATTGACCGAAGAAGTCCATGCAGTGGCCTTCGATCCGGAATTTCGTCCGGCGGGCCAGGGTGCGGGTCAGCCGCTCCAACTGGCAGTCGGAAAACTCCACGACCAGGCCGCAGTCGTTGCAGACCAGGTGGTGCCCGTGCCGCTCGGTGATGCGGGCGTAGTGGCGGTGCCGGTGCTCGACGTGAACGTGCTTGATCAGGTGCAGCCGGGCCAGCAGGTCCATGGTGCGGTAGACGCTGGCCAGACCGACCCGGCCGTCGATCTCCTGCGCCCGCCGGTGCACCTCCGCGACCTTGAGGTGCTCCGTGCTTCCGGCCAGCACCTGCAGGACCGCCAACCGGGATCGGGTCAGGCGAAGCCCCTGATCCTGGAGCGCTTGCTTCAGCAGTTGGGTGGGCATGCGGGGCCTCGATAAATGAGAAATATTCTCAGGAAGAGTACACGCCTTTCCCCGGCATGTCAAATATCACTGGCAGGCGGGGCCGGGGGAGGGGACCGGTCAAAGCGAACGTCGAGTGCCGAGGGGGAAGAACGTGCCCGCAGGGGGAGCGGTGCCAGGGCATGGACACTGCGCCCGAAGAAACCGGCAAGCGGTGAAAGTCATTCGTGGCAGGCAGCGCCTCAGGGCTGGGGCGGGGTGACGACGATCTGGATCAGGCGGTCGGGGTGCAGGTAGGTACGGGCGGCGGCGTGGACCTGCTCCAACGTGACGGCGCGGATGATGTCCTGGAAGCGCTGGGGGAAATCCAGGCCCAGGATGAAAAGCTCCGTGTCCCTGAGCACGAAGGCCTGGCCCATCTGATCCTCCATGGACAGGGCGAGTGATCCGATGGCGCTGTTCTTGACCTCTTCCAATTCGTCGGCAGTCGCCCCACCGTCGCGGAACTGCTTCGTCACGCTGAGGACCTCCGCGAGGGCTCGGTCCATGGATTTGGGGTCGGCCTGGAACTGGATCACGAACGGCCGCTCGAACCGGAACGGGTGGAAGTAGCTCCACACGCTATACGTCATGCCTTCCCGTTCGCGCAATGCCTGCATCAGCCTGCTGCCCATTCCCCAGCCGAGGATCCGGGTCGCGAGGTAGGCGTGGTAGTAGTCCGGGTGGATCCGGGATATCCCATTGCCGCCCAGCATGGCGAAGGCTTCCGTCTTCCCGGGGAGTTCAACCGTGAGGCGATTGCTCGCGGTCACGCTCGGCATCGGCGGGATGGAGTCGTCCACCGTCTCGACCAGCCGGGACCATGAGCCGAAGGCGCGCGTCACGGTGGCCAGCGCCTGCGACGGGCTGATGTCGCCGACGACGACCAGCACGGTCCGTTCCGGTCGGTAGAACCGCGTGTGGAATCCGATGATGTCTTCGCGCGTAATGTTCGCGAGATCCGGTACGAGACCGCGCGGATGCCGGTGCAGCGGATGCCCTGGCGGGAAGAGCCGCTTGAACAGCTCCCGGTGCGCCCGGTCCACTGAGTCCTCGGCATCACGGATCAGGCGGGAGTGGAGCCGACCGATGGCCTTGCTGACTTCCACCGCGGGGAAGGACGGGGTCCGCAGGCAGTCGGCCATGGCATCCAGGACGGTGTCGAAATGCTCCGACAGCATCTGCGCCGTGATGCCGACCGTCTGGTACTCTGCCTGGAAGGAGAGCGAGGCACCCAGGAACTCCAGGCGCTCTGCCAGGGATTCGGCAGAGTGTCCAGCCGTCCCCCGGACGAGCAGGTCGGAGGTGAGGGAGGCCAGTCCGGCCTTCCCTTGCGGATCGTGAACGGGCGCGGCCAGAACATACCCCTTGATCGCCACGGTGGGCACGATCCGGTTCTCGCCAACGATGAGGGTGAACCCGTTGGGCAGGACCGTCCGAACCACTCGTCCCCCCGATGCCGATTGGGACATAGCCGCGGTGTCAGAGGCTGACGAAGCCCCAGGGTCGAATGCCGTCGGCTCGAGACGCCAGTGCACCGCATCCCGGGGGCCGAACGGCTTGACGGACCGCCCCCCGGGCGCCGGCTGCGGCACGAACCAGCCCACCGTTCGATTATCTGGGGTGAGGTACTGCCGGGCCACACGCTGGACATCCGCGGCTGTCACCTGGCGGATCCGGTCCAGGTATTGATCCAACTCGCGGTGCCCCACGCTCATTTCCAGGCTGCCGATCATCCGGGCCAGCCCGCTCACGCTGCCATAGGCAAAGGTGAGGTTGGCGCGGACCTGGTTGATAACCTTCTGAAGCTCGAAGTCGGAAACCGGCTCGTTCCGGACCCGCTCGATGGTCTCGGAGAAGGCCCGCTCGATCTTCTCGTGGGGCACGCCATCGCGAGCGGTAAGGTAGAAGGCGATCCAGCCGGTGTCCAGTCGCCGGCTCAGATAACTGGCCTGGGAGGCGACCAGCTCAGTTTCCTCCAGGGCCCGGTGAAGACGCGAACTCTGGCCCTCGGTCAGGATGGCATCCAGGACCTCCAAGGGGTACAGGTCCGGGTGTTGGGCCGGGGGCAGGTGGTAGAAAAACTGCAGGTGTGCCGTGGCTCCCGCTTCCTTGAGGAGGATTCGCCGCTCCCCTTGCTGGGGCGGCTCCTGGGGGATCACAGGGGGCGGCGGCAGGCCGGCCGGGATGGCGCCGAAGTATTTCTCGACCAGGGCAAGAAGCCGGTCGGTCTGGAAGTCCCCGACAATGACCAGGACGGCATTATTGGGCTGGTAGTAGGTCCGGTAATGGTCGCGGACGCTCTCCTGGGTCAAGGCTTGGACATCGGTCTTCCAGCCGATGATGGGGGACCGATAGGGGTGGACGCGGAACGCCACGGAGCGGGTGACGTCCTCCAACAGTTCCTCCGGGTTGTTCAGCCTCCCCTGCAATTCGGACAGGACAACGCCCTTCTCCCGGGCCAACTCCTGGGAATCCATGAGGCAGTTCAGCATCCGCTCCGCCTCGATGCGCAGGGCGGTCTCCAGGTGCCCGCTGGGGAGCGTGATGTGATAGGCGGTATGGTCGAAGCTGGTGAAGGCGTTGTGCCGGCCGCCGGCCCGCTGGACCAGGTGGTCCATCTCTCCCGTCTTCAGACTCGTGGTGGCCCGGAACATCATGTGCTCGACCTGATGAGAGATACCCGTCAGCCCGGGTCGCTCGTTCCGCGAGCCGACCTTGTACCACGTCCAAACGGTCACGACGGGGCCCGCGTGGACTTCCTTCGTGAGGACCTTCAGGCCGTTTCCGAGGACCGTTTCCCGGACACCGGGCTCGACCTCGGCCCTGGTGCCGGTCTCAGGTGCAGCAGCCGCTTTGGCGGGACCATTGGAGGCGACGGCCCGGGGAGGAATTCCGAGGAAGACAAGAATGCTGATGCCGGCAAGCAGGCTTCGCAGGCGCACACACCCCTCCGTGGGCGAAAAACTGGCGTCAAGTTACTGGACCTATCGACTCACGTCAAGCCATTTTGGCAGTGAGCTGTTCTTCGGTGGGTCTGCAATCGGGAGGAGACAGGCTCGGGACGACCGGCCGGGGCCTTTACCGCTTGGGCAGGAGCTTTTCGTACCGGTGTTCTCCGGTCACGGTGTCACGCCCGAAGAGTTCGATGTAATTCACCGAGGGCAAGACTCCGCCATCGTTCGAGTTCACAGACAGTTTCGTAAGGATGGCGGGGCGGCCGGCGATCATGATCTCGGCGGTTACCTTATCGTCCTTCTGGAACACCGTGATCTCCCGTTCCCTATCGGCGGCCAGGGCAATCCGGTAGCCTCGGCCGCTCGGATCTGGCTGGATGGTGAATCCATAGGCCAATTGTTTCTCGACGAACGTGAGTTCCTCCCGGTGCCCGCCGTTGGCCAGCATGATCCAGTAGGCGATCACGGGCTCCTTCGGGTCGAGCGCGCCCTCCCCGGTGAGCTGCGCATCATAGCGGACCACGTTCGTGTTCGCGTTGCGCTCGATGACAAACAACGGTCGGGTGTCCTGGGCGTAAGCCGGAGCGACAATGCCTGTCAGGATCGCGGCGGACAGAAGCAGTCTCTTCATCCCCCTCCTCGTTTCTCCTGTTCGATTCTCTCCTCGTCGGGAAGACGAGCTTCGGCCTCGGCAGGCTGCCCCCAAATTGCCACCGGAGGCGGATAGGCACAAAACGGACGCACCCTATCAGGATAGAGATCCTGGGTCAAGCGCCGGATTGCACCGCGCCGCGCTCGGTCCAGGAGGAGGGACAAATCGCCGCTCCGGCTGGCGGGACTCCCTCGCGTGGCCACACCGTCTGGGACGTTCCCGAGCGACTTCACCCGAGGCGTTTCTGGAAGCGGAGGGCAGACAGCGTCAGGACCACCGCGCCGAAGATCAGCATCGCCAGGGCCTGGGGCCAGAGGATCTCCAGCCCGACTCCCTTCAGGAAGATCCCGCGGATGACGACCAGGAAGTAGCGGAGGGGGATGAGGTACGTCAGATACTGCATGGGCTCTGGCATGCTGGCGATGGGGAAGATGAACCCCGAGAGCAGCATGAAGGGCGGGTTCACGAAAAAGCCGAGCATCATGGCCTGCTGCTGGGTCTGGCTGACGGTCGAGATGAGCAGACCCAGGCCCAGCGTGGTCATGATGAAAAGGCCGGAGAGGACCAGCAGCAGGCCGAAGCTTCCGGCGATGGGGATGCGGAACCAGAGGACGCCGGCCAGGACGATGAGGAAGATATCCGCGTAGCCGATGATCACAAAAGGGATCGCCTTGCCCAGCATGAGCTGGGAGGGCCGGATGGGGCTGACGATCAACTGCTCGATGGTGCCGCGCTCTTTCTCCTTGACGATGGCTGTGGCGGTCATGGTCATGGTCACGATGGTAAGGATCAGGGCCACCACCCCCGGCACCATGAAGTTCACGCTCTTGAGGTCGGGATTGAACCACACCCGGACGCTGGGTTCCACGGCAGCGGGCGGAGCCGCCTTGGGCCCCAGCCGCTCCAGGACGATCCGAGCAGACTCGGCGTTCACGATCTGGGTGACGTACCCCTGGGCCACGGTGGCCGTGTTGGAGTCGGTTCCGTCCAGGAGAAGTTGAACCGTCGCCGTCTCCTGTCGGGCCAGTTTGGCGGCAAACCGCGGCGGGATCACGATGCCGACCCGGACGCGGCCTGCATCCATCAGATCCTTGATCCGTCGCTCATCGGCCGGGCGCTCGCGGATCTCGAAATATCCGGAGGTGGAGAGCCGGTCACCGAAGGCGCGGCTTGCCTGAGTGTTGTCGAGGTCGCAGACCGCCGTGGCCAGGTGCTTGATGTCCGAGGAGACGGCATAGCCAAGAATGACCAGCTGTAACACCGGCAAGATGAGGAGGATGGGCAGCATGCGGCGGTCCCGCCGGATCTGGATGAACTCCTTCTTGATCAGGGTCAGAACCCGGCTTCGCGTCGGCATTCTCATCCCTTTACTCCAGGTGAGAGACATTCAGTCAGTGCGTACCGGGCTGTCGGGGGACGTAGGACGCCTCCGCGAAGCGGCAATCCGGCAACCAGGCAATTTGGCAATTGGGCGGTCCGGTTTGCCTAACAGCCAAGTCGCCAAATCGCCCAGTTGCCACGGGGTCATTCCAGCCGCTTCTTGAACTTCGCCGAGCTGGCCATCAACATCAGCACCGCAAAGGCAGCGAGAAACAGGAGTTCCCGCCACAGGACGACCAGGCCCACCCCCTTGAGGAAGATCCCGCGAAGGATGACCAGGAAGTAGCGGGCCGGGACGAGGTAGGTCACGGCCCGCAGGGCGGGGGGCATGTTCTCGATGGGGTAGAAGAACCCCGAGAGGAGCAGGGACGGGAGCATGGTGATCAGGACGGCCAGCTGGAAAGCCACCTGCTGGTTCTTGGTGGCGGCCGAGAGGAACAGGCCGATGCCGAGGGCGCCCAGCAGGAAGATGGTGGAGGACGCCATCAGGAGGGTGAGGCTTCCGTGCAGGGGCACGCGGAACCAGAAGACGGCCACCAGCACGATGATCACCACGTCCACCAGGCCGATGATCACATAGGGCAGGATCTTGCCCAGCATCAATTCAACCGGGTGCAAGGGAGAGGCGATGAGACCTTCCATGGTCCCGCGCTCCCACTCCCGCGCCACGGTCAGCGAGGTGAGCATGGCCGCCAGCATCATCAGGATCACGGCGGTCAGGCCCGGGATCAGGAAGTTGGAGCTCTTGAGCTCCGGGTTGTACCAGACCCAGGTGCGAAGCTCGATGGGTGCGAGATCTTCAGGCCGTGGCGACAGATACACCTGAGGCCGCAGGTCACGTGGGGAGAGTTCCGTGCTCTTGGTGATGGCGGCGATGTTACTGATGGCGATGCTCGCCGTGTTGGAGTCGGAGCCGTCCACCACGAACTGGACGGGTGCCGAGCGTCCGGCTCCAAGGTTCTGGCTGAAATCCTCGGGGATGGTGAGGCCGACCTTCGCGATCCCCAGGTCGATCGCCCGTCGGAGCTCCCACAGGCTTCCCACCCGGGCCGTCACGACGAAGTAGTCGGTGCTGGTGAACCGACGGACCAGCTCCCGAGCCGGCGGCTGGCCGTCCAGATCGTAGACGGCCAGCGGGACTCGCTTCACATCCGAGCTGATGCCGTACCCGTAGAGCAGGAGCATGAGGACCGGCATGGTCAGGACGAAGGCGAGGGAGCGCCGGTCGCGCCAGATCTCGATGAACTCCTTCTTCATGATGGGCCAGATGCGCGACCTCACGCGCCCACCTCCCGGGCCACCAGGGACACGAAGACGTCCTCCAGCGAGGGGAGGATGGCCTGGATGTGGCGGACCGCGATGCCGCGGGCCGCCAAGGCTGCCTGCACACCGGGGATGCGTTCCGGCGAGTCCAGTGTGACGTGCAGCTTGGCGCCGAACATGGCCGCCTCCCGGGCCCGAGGGTGAGCCTGAAGCGTCTCCAGGGCCCCCATCAGGGCGCCGGATTCGACCTCGACCTCCACCAGGCTCCCGTCCAGCCCCCGCTTCAGGGTCGACGGCGGCCCGTTGGCGATCAGCCGGCCCTGATAGATGAAGCCGAGGGAGTGGCAGTGCTCGGCCTCGTCCATGTAGTGGGTGGTCACGAAGATGGCCGTCCCCTCAGATGCCATCCCGCGGATCAGCTCCCAGAACTCCCGCCGGGCGATGGGATCCACGCCGGCGGTGGGCTCGTCCAGGAATAGGACAGAGGGCCGGTGGATGATGGCCGAGGCCAGGGCCAGGCGCTGGCGCAATCCTCCGGGAAGCTCCCGGGCCAGCACGGTCCGGCGGTCGGCGAGGCCCGCCAGGGCGAGCACCTCCTCGCGCCGCGCAATGGCGTCGGGGCCGGCCAGCCCGTAGATCCCGGCAAAGAAATCGAGGTTCTCCTGCACGCTCAGCTCCTCGTACAGGGAGAATTTCTGGGACATGTAGCCGATGCGTTCGCGCACCCGCTCGGGCTGCCGCGCGACGTCGAAGCCGCCGACCAGGCCAGTACCCGAGGTCGGCAGCAGGATCCCGCAGAGCATTCGGATCGTCGTGGATTTTCCAGATCCGTTTGGGCCCAGGAAGCCGAAGACCTCGCCCTGTTCGACCTGGAAGCTCACCCGGTCCACGGCGACGAAGCGGCCGAACCGCTTGCTGAGCTCATGAACCTGAATGGCCGGATCAGTGTTCATGGGGCATATTCCCGCATCCCAAAACCCCCAGACGATCGAAGCCTCAATGCGTCAGGCCTCGGCTCCGTAAGCCCCTCCCGCACACCCGCCTCTGGCGGGTCCTACCCCAGGGGGGAGGGGATGATCATGCGGACCAAGGCGGCTAGAAGCCGATGGTCTCTACCACCCTGCCAGAGTGCCGGGCGAGCGTTGGCGCAACAGCGCGACGAAGACGTCCTCGAGGCTCGGGACGATGGGGCGGAGCTGCACATCGGCAACCCCCTGGCCCTGCAGAACCGTCCGGATGCGTGCCGAGTCGCGCATCGCATCGGTGACGACAAGGTGCAGGGTGTCGCCGAACACCTGGGCCTCCCTGACCTCGGGAAGACGGGAAAGGAGAGCGGAGACCGCCTCCGGCGCCGGCCCCCGCAGCTCGAGCACCGTGCCTGGCAGGATCTCGCGCAAGCGGGGCGGGGTGTCGCACGCCACCAGGTGCCCGCGATCCATCAGGCCGACTCGGTGGCACCGCTCTGCCTCATCCAGGTATGGAGTGCTGACCAGGAGGGTCAGGCCCTGCTGCAGGAGCTGATAGATCAGCAGCCAGAATTCCCGGCGCGAGACCGGATCCACTCCAATGGTGGGCTCGTCGAGGAACAGGACCTCGGGTCGGTGGATCAGGGCGGCACATAAGGCCAGCTTCTGTCGCATCCCCCCCGAGAGGTTCCGGCAGAGGCGCTTGGCGAAGGGCTCGAGCCGGCTGAAAGTCAAGAGCTCGGCGGCCTTCCGATCCCGTTCCGCCCGAGGAATCCCGAACAGGTCCGCATGGAACTGGAGGTTTTCCAGTACCGTGAGGTCCGCGTAGAGGCTGCTGTTTTGCGGGACGTAGCCGATGCGGTGACGCACGGCCTCGGGATCTCGGGTGATTTCCAGGCCGAGGACCTTGACCGACCCCGTGGTCGGTTGCATCACGCCGGTGAGGAGCCGCATGGTCGTTGTCTTGCCGGCCCCGTCGGGACCCACGAGGCCAAAGATCTCCCCCGGCGGTATCGACAGTGCCAGCCGGTCCACGGCCGTCAGGCTGCCGAACTTCTTCGTCAACTCCCTGGCGTGGATGGCCGGCGTATTTTCCGTCATTGTGTTCGATCGCCTGCCCGCTGCCCCTGCCCCCCGGCACTCGGCTCCAGGGGGAGTTCCGCGTCCGCCGGCATCCCCGCCTTCAGTTTCCGCTCCGCATTCTTTATCGTGATCTTGACCGCGTACACGAGATTCACTCGTTCCTCGGCGGTCTGCACGTTCTTCGGAGTGAACTCGGCCTGGTCCGAGATCCAGGACACCGTGCCTTGGAAGGGCTGGTTGGGAAAGCTGTCTACCAGGATCCGGGCGGTCGCACCCAGTTTGACCTTCCCCAGCTGGGTCTCGGGGACGTAGATCTTGATCCAGGGGTGGTCCAGGTCCCCGAGGAGGACCAGCGGCTTGCCGGCGGCTACGACCTCGCCCGCCTCGACGGCCTTGGTGAGGACCGTGGCATCCAGTGGCGCGAAGACCTTGAGTTCGGCCACCTGCGTCTCCAGCCGGCGGACGTTCGCCTGCGCCTCGCGCACGGCCGCCTCGGCCACGCGAACATCCTGCTGCCGCAGGTCCAGGGTGGCGGCGTTCGCGCGGGCCGCCTCCAGGGCGGCTGCGGCGCGGTCTCGCTCCGCCTGGGCCATCCCGATGTCTTCGGCCCGCGATCCTTCCTCCAGCATGTTCAGCCGTTGGCTCGCGGCACGCACTGCAGCCTCGGCCGCCTGGAAATCACTCTCGGCCCGGTCCAGATCCTGCTTGGCGATGGCGCCGTCCGCCAACAGATCGCGGAAGCGGTTACGGGTCAGCCGCGCGAGCTCGAGCCGGGCCTGGGCCTGGCGCAGGTTGGCGCGACCCTCTTCGACCTCCTGGGTCCGGAAGCCCGCCTTCAGCATGCGAAGTCGTTCCTCGGCGGCCCGAAGGTTTTCGTCTGCCTGACGAATCTGGGTACGGATTGTGGTCGGCTCGACCTCGAGGGTGATCCGCGCCTGCACCAGCTTGGCCTCGGCGCTCTGCAGGGCCGCCTTCGCCTGCCGGAGTTGGGCCTCCAATTCCTCGCCCTCGAGCTCCGCGATGAGCTGACCGGCCGTGACGTCCGTTCCCTCGTCCACGCGAAGGGCCGCCACGCGGCCCGTGACCTTGGAGCTGACATTGACCTCGGTCACCTCGATGCGACCCGAGGCCTGGAGGACGCCGCCGGCATCCAGGCGGCTTCGCCACCAGGACCATCCCGCAAGGGTGAGGGCCGCGACCAGGGCGATGGCGCCGGCGATCAGGATGATGCGCGGTGGACGATTCATCGGGCGCCTCGTGCGGGGCGCCGGTGGAGCGCGCCGCGGCGAGGCGCCAGGACGCCGCGGAAGTAGATCTCGGTCACGGTCCGGATGATCCTGCTGTCGGGGATGGGGAAGATCCGTTGGCCCCCCAGGAGCCCCTGGGATACCGCGAAGATCTGGAACATGCCGACGAAAGCCCGTGCGGCAACCACCGGATCCACCTTCCGGAATTCCCCAGCCGTGATTCCGTGTTGGATCACCTCGGCCAGGTGCCGATTCGCCGGCAAGATTCCCTCGCGGTAGAGAAGGGCGGCGGCCTCGGGGAACTGAGAGGCCTCGCCGACCATGGTGCGATACATCGCCAGGTACGCAGGGCTCTTGAAGAACCGGTAGAGGCGCCCCGCCAGCGTCAGGAGGCGGCGGTAGGTGCTGGGGGCCCGCCCGCCATTCGATGGCTCCATCGGGGGCAGGAGGTCGTTGACACGCGCCTTCAGCATGGCGCTGAAGAGGGCGGCCTTGTCGGGGAAATACAGATAGATTGTGCCCTTGGTGATGCCGGCGGCCCGGGCCACGTCGTCCAGGGTCGCCTGGTGCAGCCCCCGGGTGCCGAACACGCGGAAGGCGGCCTCCAGGATCTGCTGGGGTCGTACCTCTGGCTGGCGGCGCCAGCGGGGCGGGCGGCCTGGATGCTTCGCGATGGGCACACGGCCTCCAAGTATCTGACTAGTCAGTTATTAAAATACGCGGCCCGGCAGCCGGTGTCAAGGCTCTTGAAATATTAACCGCCAAGGACACCCAGCGCCAGCGCTGGGTGATCATGGCGGTTCACGGGTGTTTCGGATTAGGGAAGATTCAACTCGACCGGCGGGAGGGTGCCGTCCGCGGCTTGACCGAATCGGCGAGGTCGTAGAGGGAGTGCGCCAGTCGCGTGTGCCCTGTGAGGAAGCGGATGTATGCAGCCTGGCGCTCTGCACCCTTGGCCCGGATGATGCGGACGAGGGCCCGTTTCTCCGCGGCGGTCCAGTGGTCGAGATCCGGGATCAACGCCAGGATGGGTGCCAGCCGCTCCATCGCCAACTGCTGGGGCGCGGGCCACGCCCGCCACCCGGGGATCCTGAGCACGCGGGCCACATGGCGCGTGGCCTCCCGGATGGCAACCGTGCGGTTGCCGCTAAACCTCTGGGCGACCTGGCGGGTCACGAGCAGGCCGATATTCCCCTGCTGGAGATCGCGGGGGGGATCGCCCCCATCACCATCCAGGGTCAAAACCATGTCGCTCTGCGCCAGCCGCTCCAGGGTCTTTCTGGAGGAGCGATAGGCGGGGTCCGCTTTGATCCTTCGCTGCTCGTCCTCCGAAAGGGCCAGGACCTTGGCCTGCACCGGCCGAAACCCCAGCTTGTGGTAGAACCAGAACGCGCCCGACTGGAGCGCCTCCTCGTTCTCGTAGCCCACCTGGTATCGCGGGGTGAGGAAATAGCGCGAACCGCAGAGTTCCCGGTAGGTCCGGAAAACCTGGACGAAGGTGTGCACCGATTCTCCCTGCCGGAACGTTTCAAAGATATTCCCCGCGATCTCCAGGCGATCGAGAAGCAGCCCCCCGCCGCCGTAGCTGACCGGCACCCCGTTCTTCAGCACCAGGAAGCTGTAGTACGCCTCCAGGGGGAGCCGGAACTCGGGGAGAACGCCCACCAGGGCGATTTGAATTCCCCGTTCCGCATCGGCCAGGAATACGTCCAGCGGGTTGGCGTGCAGGAGCGGGTACAGTTCGCGATTCCTGGCGGACAAGGCAGATTTGAAGAGGTGAATCAGGGATTCGGCGGTCTTGCGTGAAAGGGGCTTCACAGCCGGCAGCGGCTCTTGGATCTCGGCGCGGAAGTCGATGGGTCCCCGCATTAACGGACCGTGGTGGGAAAAGATTCGGTCGGTAGGATGCCTGGCCAGCGTCCTGGAGGCCGCTGCATCCCGCAACTCCCATCCGAGGAGCAATTCGGCGCTGTCGTACAGGTGCCGGACGATCGCCGGGGGCAGGGGGGAGGCATCCAGCGTCTCGAGGAGCCATTGCAGGTTGCTCACATCCCTCCCGGCCTTCGCCGCCCGGATCCAATCCCGCAGCGAAAGACTCTCGTCGTCCAAGGCATCGTTCTCGGCGTAGACCGCGAGCAGGGGAAGCAGGGACCGGATCTTGTCGATCCCGTCGGCATCCTCCCAATCGATCTCGACCGCATCGGGAAACTTCTCGACGAGCCATGTCGCCATGGGGTAGGGGTAGGCATAGTAGACCGTCGTGTGGGCGATTCCGGTGTCCTGCAATCGCTTCAGGTCCGCCGCAGGACCACCGGCCTTGACGCGATCCACACGGGTGGGGAATTCCTTGAGGGAGTTCTCGACCCAGCGCAGGATCTCGGGGCTGTCCGGGTAGGCTCGGAGGAAGCACAGGATCTCGTGGAAGAGGATCAGCGACCTCACCTCGCGGATCTCCCGACCGGCAAGGATCTGCAGGCTGGCGGCCTTGATCTGGCGATCCGCAGGCTCAAAGCGGGCCTTGACGCTGCTGAGGAGATCCAGCAGGTCCGCCGTCGATTCGGGGAGGGTTCCGGTCGGATCCTTCACATGTACAACCCGCCATTGATCCCGTAGATCTGCCCGGTGATGTAGGCGGAGTCCTCCTGCGCCAGGAAGACGACGACCCGGGAGATCTCGTGGGGCTCTGCGAATCGCTTCATGGGGATCTGGTCGAGGATCTTGTCGACGATTTCAGGGGGAATCTTCTCCGTCATCTCCGTCTTCACGAATCCGGGCGCAACGGCATTCACCGTGATCCCCTTGCGAGCCGTCTCCAGGGCCAACGTCTTGGTGAAGCCGAAGAGGCCGGCCTTGGCCGAGGCGTAATTCGCCTGGCCGATGTTGCCGGAGAGGCCGATCACCGAGCTGATGTTGATGATGCGCCCGTAGTTGTACTTCAGCATGTGGGGGAGGACCGCCTTGCACATGTAGAAGCAGCTGGACAGGTTGGTTCTGAGGACCCGCTGCCAGTCGGCGACCTCCATCTTGAGCACGGTCTTATCACTGGTGATGCCGGCATTGTTCACCAGGATGTCGAGCCTCCCGAAGTCCTTCGCCACCCGCTCCACCATGGCGACGATCTGGTCGGACTCCGTCACGTCACACTGGTACACCCCACCCTGGTATCCCTTCGCGCGGAATTCCTCCGCATAGGCTTCGGCCGCCTTGACGTCCCGACCGTACCCACAGGCGATCCGGCAGCCGTGCTCGGCCAGGTGCAGGCAGATGGCCTTGCCGATGCCCTTGGTTCCCCCCGTCACCAGGGCCACCCGATCCTTGAAGAGAACCCTGCCCATGATCACTCCCCCTTCTGGCCCCGCCGTCCCGACCGCCTGGGTCAGCATACTCCGGGCATGATCCAAGGTGTCAAGGCCTTTCCTGCGCGATCACGGACAGTCTGGGTGTGCTCGCTGGCCCGGTCGAGGGAGGCGCCAGCGCACCGACTCCGGGCATCTATTTCCCGAGGCAGAATCTTCCGGTCGGGGTGCGTACGGTATCGGGTGGGGAGCGCGCACCGACGTAAGGAAAGGGCGGTCAGTCCGCGTGGGCGTGGGCCGCCTCCGAACGCGCCAGCCTACGCGAGGAAGGCTTTGAGGCGCCGGGACGGCTCCAAGTTCGAAGTGTGAAACCGGATCAGGTGGTCGAAGCCGGCGGCCCTCCTGCCGGCTGTGCCTTTGGCCGGTTGCGCCCGCACCACGCTTCCGCGGACCGAGAACTCCTCGCCGCCGCGGATGACCCGGACAATCAGTACCTGTCCGGCCGACAGGCACGTATCGAAGGGCACCACCAATCCTACTTCGTTGATCCGAGACGGCTGGCCCCGCAAGAGACCGGACGGGTCCTCGCCGGCCCCTTCGATCCTGCACTCGACCATGAGAGGGGCCGAAAGACCCTGGGGTTCGCTCAATCCTGAGGGGGCGGGCGGCAGAGGCTCCCCGCGGGTTGCCGCGGCCGTTTCCGGCGGGGGGGCCACCGGCTGCTCTGTTGGGGCTGTGAAGATCTCCGGAGCCTCTTCCAGCGTTGGCTGGCCCTCTGGGGCCGCCTCGACCGTCTGGGCCGGCGGGGAGGTCGGGGGGGGTGCCGGATCCGACCGGTATTCGGGAACGGCCGCCGGCGCACCCCGGAGACGGCCGGCGGCAGCGCGCTCTGCGTCCAGCTCTGCCATCAGCGTATTGACGCGTTCCGAGAGGCGGTGCGCCTCCTCTTGTGCCTGCTCTGCACGGGCCACCGATCCTGCCAGCTCGTCCTGGAGCCGCTGGCGATCGATGCCACTCTCCTGAACCTGGCGCTCGAGGGCTCGGCGCTCAGCCATGATCTCGCCCAGGCGATCGGGAAGGGGATCCCCGGTTCCCAGAATCTCCCGACTCGACTCGACCAGCGTGTTGAGATCTGCGATCTGCTTGTGTGAGGCTGTGACTGCCTCTGCCTGCCCCCTGATGGCCTGCAGCAGCCCTTGCAACTGGTCAGACCCGCCATCGGGCGGCAGCACGCCACCGGCTATCTCCAGGGGAGTTCCCACAATGCCGGCGATTTCGGTTAGGGTCATCGAGAAGACTTGCGCCAGCGTGGCCAGGCGCGAGAGGTCTTGGCGGTGGGACTGGAGCTGCTCCTGCAGGGACGCAGTCAGGGTTCGTTCTTCGTCGAGGGAGGTCTTGAGGCGCTCCATCCCCTGCTGGGATGTGAAGAGCTGTTTGCGGGCCGTGTCCAGGAGCTGCTCTGTTCTGATCAGGCTCTCGCGCATCACCACCTGCTCGTCCTGGGCCACGCCGGCCGATTCTCGAGCCTGCAGGAGTTCCCGGTGCGTCTCTCCCAGGCGCTGGATCTGCTGCGCCTTGCTCTCGTTGTCGCGTTGGAGCCGCCGGACGATCTCGCGCAGCTCCTCCGCCTGCCGCGTGGCCGTCGCCAGCGCCGCCTGGCGCTGCTGCAGCTCTCGGGCGTTGGCCTCCAGCGTCGTCCGGGCGGCTGCGTGATCCTGGCGGACTCTATCCCGCTCCCGTTCCATGTCATCTAGGATACTCCGCAGCAACTCCCGCTCGACCGTCATGGATTGAAAGTCCGTCTCAAGCCGAGCCAGCTCGTCTTGCGTGGCTCGTCGCTCGGCCTGGAGGACGCGCAGCTCCTCCGCCTGCCGCGTGGCCGTCGCCAGCGCCGCCTGGAGCTGCTGCAGCTCTCGGGCGTTGGCCTCCAGCGTCTCGCGGGTTGTCGCGAGCTCCTGGCGAACCCTCGCGACGTCGCGGGTGCGTTCCTCGAGGGTGGTCCGAAGTCCGTCGCGTTCGGGGGTGAGGGAGCGAAGCTGCGCCTCGAGGCCAGCCCGCTCCTCGAGAACGGCGCGCCGCTCGCTTTGAAGGATTGCCAGGCGCTGCTTGTGCTCTTCCAGTTCCCGCCCGCGCCGGCGAAACCCCTCCGTGAGGGAGTCGAGGACGGCGACGAGGCCCCGGGTGTAGCCGATCGCGTCCCCGATAATCCGATCCTGCAACTGACCCTCAGTCTGCGGAAGGTCTTGACCCTGGCTGGTGGCGTCGGACTCGCTCATTCCGCTCTCCTGCACTATCCAAACTCTCTCAGGCATGTATGGGCGGAAAAAGAGCCTTCGAGGGCCCGAAATCTAGCAATGGCCATGCCGGATGTCAAGAAAAACATGAGGTTTCTCACGGAACCCTCTTGGAGAAAAAGGAATGTGTTTTGGGAAACTACCAGACGCCAGGGCCGATCATGCCTCGGGAGCGAGGCCGAGGTGACGGTCTCGAGCTGCCGGAGGGAGATTGCCGCCTCGGTCCCAGAGGCGAATGCGGCCCATGGCGAGAGGGATTCCACCTCGCCCTCAGCCAAACGCCGGGGCGGGATCCCCGCACCTTCGGTTGTCACACTTATAGCAATAATTCTCAGCGCTGCTGTCGAGGGCGAGACTGACGGATCCTGCTGCCGAGGCCATGCTTAGATCAGATTGAAGTGGGGAACGACGGTGCGGTCTCACGCATCCTCTCGTGGGCCGCAACGCCTGCGGCCCACGCTCCAGGCATGGCCAGGAGGGCGAGCAGCTAGGGTTTATTGGGGCACGGACTTCTC
Source organism: uncultured bacterium (assembly GCA_964576535.1). GTDB lineage: Bacteria > Methylomirabilota > Methylomirabilia > Methylomirabilales > 2-02-FULL-66-22 > 2-02-FULL-66-22. Next base: position 52,549 of record CAZNWB010000005.1, read on the forward strand.
GGAGGCAAAGGTGACTACGTGGCAGGGGGAAATCGTGACCCCCACACGGGTCCCTATGGGAAGATTGGGGGTGGAGTGCTGGTTGCTGCGGATCTGGGCCTCGGAGGGCAGGCGGAGGGTATACACCTTGTCCGCCCCCAGGTAGAGCCGCTCGGTCACCACGGCGGGGCCGTCAGGATCGGGCACGATCGTTACCTCATCCGGGCGGATCATGACGTCCACGCAGCTCCCGATCGGGAGCGCGTTGGGGTTGGCGAACAGGCCGAGTTCGGTGCGAATCCCCTCGCGGAGGACGGTCCCCGGGATGAAGTCGGCCGCCCCCACGAAGTCCGCCACGAAGCGGGATGCGGGGGCTTGATAGATCTCCTCAGGCGTACCCACCTGTTCCAGCCGCCCCTGATTCAGAACACCCACCCGGTCGGCGATCTGGAAGGCCTCGTCCTGATCGTGGGTCACGAGAATCGCCGTCCTCTGCGTCTTCTTCAGGGCGCGGCGAAGTTGCCCTCGCAGTTGCGCGCGCAGGTCGGCGTCCAGATTGCTGAGTGGCTCGTCCAGGAGCACGGCCGCATACCCGGGGGCCATGGCCCGGGCCAAGGCCACGCGCTGTTGCTGTCCCCCCGAGAGCTCGTGGGGGTATCGGTCCGCCAGATCCTCCATCTCGGTGATCCGCAGGGCCCGCTGCGTTCGCCGGGTCCGTTCCTCGCCGGGAAGTTTCCTGATCCCAAAGGCGATGTTCTGTGCGACGGTGAGATGGGGGAACAGGGCATAGTCCTGGAAGACCATGCCGATTCCGCGGTTCTCGGGCGGCACGAACTGCCGGGCATCCGCCACCACCCGGCCCGCGATCTGGATGCGGCCGGCATCGGGTGCCTCGAAGCCGATGATCAGACGGAGGGTCGTCGTCTTGCCGCAGCCGCTGGGGCCCAGGAGGGCGAAGATCTCCCCCTCCTCGACGTGGAGGCTCAGGAGATCCACGGCAGGGGGCCCGCCGGGCTGATACGCCTTGGACACTTTTTCGAGGACAATCAGCGGTGGCATCCTATGCCTACTTGCCTTGCCAATGTAAAACCGACAACTGACAACGGACAACCGATCACATCAGTTGCCCGGTTTTTCATTGTCGGTTGTCAGTTTTGCATTTCGGGTTGCCATCGGGTGGTGGGTCACCACCCGATGGGCATCCCTCGCCGTCCCAGGAGAACCAGCCCCAGCCACGGCAGGGCCACAATTGCCACCAGAACCAGGGCCAGGAGCGCCGCGCTAGGAACCGGCCCCACGTCCATCGTGTGGATCCAGATCCGCACGGGGAGGGTATCGAAACCCGGCGGACGGAGGATCAGGGTCGCCGCCAGCTCGCGCATGCAGAGGATGAAGACCAACACCCAGGCCCCCACGAGACCCGGCCGTGCCAGCGGGAAGGTCACCTCCCAGAACGTTGCCAGCGGTCCCCGGCCCAAGCCCCGGGCGGCGTCCTCCAACGATGACGAGATCTGCGCAAGCGCGGCGCTCACACCTTGGAGTGCCGGCGTCACGAACAGGACCAGATAACCCAGGACCAGGACGATGGGATTGCCGTACAGCCAGGGGACGGCCATCTGGAAGAAGCCAACCATCCCGAGCCCCAGGACGGTGCCCGGGATTGCATACCCGATCTGGAACAGGACCGAGACACCCCGACCCAGGCGGCGTCGAGCCTGGAACCATCCGATCACGAGCCCCAGGGCCACAGCGATGCTGGCCCCCGACGCGGCCGTCAGCAAGCTGTTGGCGACGTATGGGACCTGCTGGGCAAGGAACGCCCAGGCGGCGCCGCGGGTGAGGCGAGACACCTGGTGGGCCAGCACACCCACCGGCACACCCAGGGCGCAGCAGAGCACGACGAACCCGAAGACCAAGGCGGGGATGCGCCAGCGGCCCACCGGCACGGGTGGGGCCGGACGGGCGGCCCCCATGACCTGGGCGTAGGCCCCACGCCCCATGATCCGAAGCTGGATCACCAGCACCCCCAGCGTGATGAGGGTGAGGAAGACCGAGAGGCTCGCGGGGATCGTCCAGTCCATCGTTCCCTGAACGTAATCGTAGACGATCGTCGTCAGAGTCCTGACCCGCAGGAGTGAGACGACGCCGAAGTCCGCCCACGCGTACAAGAAGACCATCAGACCACCGCCCACGAGGGCGGGGCGCAGCATCGGCAGGGTGACCTTGAAGAAGACGGCCCAGCGCGACATGCCCGTGGCCCGCGCCACCTCTTCCAGGGTCGGGTTCATGCGCTCGAGGCCCGCGGCCACCAGCAGGAAGATGTAGGGGAAGACGAAGAGGCTCAGCACCCACGCCGCGCCGGCAACGCCGTAGATGTTGACGACCTGCGCGTTGGTGGAGAGACCGAGGGTCCGGGCGATCGCCGCATTCACCGGTCCTCTGGGCGCGAACAGGATCTGGTACACGATGGCCCCGATGTAGGGCGGGATCGCCAGGGGCAGGGGGGCCAGCCAGCGGACGAAATGACGACCCGGGAGATCCGACCGCACGGTCAGCCACGCCAGCGGAACCCCCATGATCGCCGCCAGAATGGTCGTGGTGGTCGCCAGGACGAAGACCCGGGCCACCGTGGCCAGGATGTCCAGCTCACCAGCTCGGGTGAGGATATCGCTCAGCCCCAGCCCCTGCCTCATCCCCATCCACGCGAGGAATCCGATCGGCCCCAAGACGAGCGCCCCCACGGGCAGGACGAGGCCCAGGTCCCGATAGGATCGGAGACGCAGCGCGTGGGCTATGGGAGAAGCCATCGATCTCTCTCGACTACGGTCATGATTTCATCACTTCGTGTGGGTGTGGGCCAGCCAACCCTACACGAAACGCCCTTGGCAAAGGGCGATCCGTATCGGGGGGAACCCGACACGGATTTATGAAATCAAGCACTACGGAGTGAACACGCTGCCGAACAGGCGTTCCACCTTGGGCTCCAGCTCGGCGATCTGCACCTGGGTCAGGGGAGGGCTCTTGATCTGTGCGAGCCCCTTGATCCCTTTGTCTGCGCCCGGGAGGTGCAGGCCGGGCACCAGGGGAATCTCGAACTCGCCCTCGACCAGGTGCCGGTTTCCTTCCAGCTTGAGAAGGAATTCCAGGAACGACCGGCCGGCGTCGGCATGCTTCGCCCCTTTGATCAAGGCGGCCGTGATGGAGAAGACGGGGGTGCCCATGTCCGCGGGGCCCTGGTCCGGATACACGATGCGGATGGGGCTCTGGGGATCCTCCTGGAGCTGGAGCAGATAGTAGTAGTGGTTAGTGATGCCGATAGCGTACTCCCCGTTCGCCACCGCCTTGCGAACTTCGGTGTTGTTCTTGAGGACCTTCAGGCCGTTGGCCTTGAGGTCGCCGACGTACTTCCCGGTGAAGGCCTCACCCTTCACCGCCAGGATGGCCGCCAGCCAGCCTACCGTGGTCCGTTCGCCCATGGAGGCCACGACGACCTTCCCCTTCCACTTCGGGCTGGCGAGATCGAAGTACGAGCGGGGGACCTCCTGCGGCTTGACGAGGCTCGTGTTGTACACCAGGACACGAACCCGCGCGGTGATGGGGACCCAGGTGTCGTCCGGGGAGCGGAACTCGGCCGGGATCTGCCTGAGGAGGGGCGAGGTGAAGGACTCCAGCAGTCCCCGCTCCCGCATGAGCTCGGCAAACCCGGCGGTCGTCCCGATGAACACATCCCCCCTGGGGCTGCCCTTCTCCAGTTCGATGCGTCGGGCCAGTTCTCCCGCCCCGGCCGTAAAGAGCGTCACCTTGAGCCCCAAGGCCTTCTCGGCCGCCTGGACGGCGGGCCGGATCAGCTCTTCCTTGCGGGCGGAATAGACGACTAAGTCGCTCGCCGCCATGACCCCGACGGGGCAGGCAAGAAGGGTGGCCAGGGCGGCAAGACCCCGGCGCCAAATCTGTCTCCGATGCAACGTGTGGCGGATCATGGGAACCTCCCTCTCCGAATCATGAGCGCTGAGACCGGCTTGCTCGCGATTGTCTCGAAGCGTTCTCATGCGTGGGGCTCAAGGGCCCCGTGAACCTTTCCCTCAAACAGCCAGAAGGGCGAAAAGGCCCCGGGCCGCCCCGCCGACGAGCAGGGCGAGGGCTATCGTGAAGGTGGAGATCAGGAGCGCGCGCCTCCATCCCAGTTCCCGGGCGAGAATGGCGATGGTGGCGACGCAGGGGATGTAGATGGTGTTGACCAGGGCGTACACGATGATCTGGTCGGGACGCATGAAGGAGAGGAGGTTGCTGGCCTGCGGGCCGTACTGGACCATGGCCAGGGTGATCAGAAGCTGCAGGGCCAGCTCCTTCCGCAGGACCGCCACGATCAGGGTGAGGCCCGCCACCGAGGGGATGCCCAGCCAGCCTTCCATGATGGGGCGAAGGGGACGGGCGAGAGAAAACAAGAGGCCCGTCTCGTACAGCCCACCCAGGATGATGCTGCCGCCAAGGATGATGGGCGTGGCCATGACGACGAAATGATAGAAGCGATACCAGGTCTTCTTGAGGATCGCCCGGGCCCCTGGGCGACGGAACGGAAACATCTCCATCACGAGGCCGGTGCCCCGCCCCGGCAGCATGCGGTGCATGCCGATCCCCGTGAGGAGGGCCAGGGCGAAGGTGACGGCATAGATGGCAAGGGCCGCCTTCCATCCCGCGGTCAGGGCGACGGCCCCCAGGATAACCGCAGTTCGGGCGCTGCATGGGGTGAGGACGATCAAGGTGCTGGCGATAATGCGTTCCCGCATGCTGCCCAGGACGCGGGTGCCCATGATGGCCGGGACGTTGCAGCCGGCGCCTGCAACCAGGGGGATGACTGCCCGCCCGGTCAGCCCCATCTTGTGCATGATCTGGTCGGTCAGGAACGCCACCGCATTCAGGTATCCGGTATCCTCGAGAAGGGCCAGGAGGATATAGAAGGTCAGGACGTAGGGGATGCCGACCGCCAGGGCGGCATTGATCCCGGCGTCGAAGCCCCAGAGCAACGTCCTGGACAGGACGCCGTCACCTAACAGGGCCACAAACGGCCACCGGATCACGGGGGACGCCAGGGTGGTCCAGAGGGTGCTGAATCCCGTGGACAGCCAGTCACCAACATAGAAGAGGAAGCTGAAGATCCCCGCCAGCACCAGGCCGAGGAGTGGCAGACCGGTGAGGGGTGCCGTGGTCAGGCGCCAGAGGCGGTCGGCCGTGAGCGGGCGGCGAGGCTCGCGGCGCTCGACCTCGGCGGCAATCAGGCCGGCCAGGCCGTGTCGCTCCCGCGCGAGAAGCAGCGCGGCATCCTCCCCGCGAACATCCCGGAGGACCGCTCGCATCTCGTCGCAGAGGTGGAACAGGTCCTCCGCCTCCTCGAGGGAGGCCAACCAGGAGCCCACCTCTGGATCGCCCTCTAACAGCAGGATAGCAACCGCTCGGGGTGAGAGACCGTGCGGGCGGTCCTGTCGAGATGCCAGCCCCCGCTCCAACTTGCCGATGGCGGCCTCGACGTCCACGCTGTAGCGCAGCCGGGGCGGGAGCGGGGCGGGGCGGGTCACCCGATCCAACACCCGGGCCATCAGGGCATCCAGTCCGGTGCCGCGCGTCGCGATCGTGGGGACCACCGGGCTGCCGAGGATCTCTGTTAGGTGCTCGGCGTCCACCTGGATGCCGCGGGCCTTGGCTTGGTCCACGACGTTCAGGGCCACAACCATGGGCAGGCCCATGTCCAGGATCTGGAGCCCGAGGTACAGGTTGCGCGCCAGATTGGTGGCGTCCAGGACCAGGATGACGGCATCCGGCTTGCCGTCCAGGAGGGCCTGGCGGGCGACCCACTGATCCTCGGAGATGCCGCCCAGGGCATAGGTGCCGGGCAGGTCAATGATCCCGATGACGCGATCGCCGAACCGGGTCTCCGCGAGTTGAACCTCCACCGTCTTTCCCGGGTAGTTCGCCGTGACGACGCCCATTCCGGTCAGCCGGTTGAAGATGCTGGACTTCCCGACGTTGGGGTTTCCGGCCAGGGCAACGGTCAGATGAACCTCCTGCCGCAGCTCCTGCAGGGCACCATGGCAGCTCATGGGCATGAATCAGGCTCCTCCCGCTCTTCCTCTTGCACCAGAATCTTGGCTGCCACGTCGCGGCCCAGGGCGTACCGCGCCTCACCCACCTGCACCAGTAGCGGACCCCCGAAGGGCGCCACCTCTTCCACCCGGACCTCGGCACCCGGCAACAGGCCCAGGCTGGCGAGGTACCGCAGAAACCTCGCCTCCTCCTCCACGATCTGCTGGATGCGGACGCGGGCCCCGGCCGGCATCTGGTCCAGGGCCCGGGTGGCCGGGACGCAGAGGCTCCCGTCGGCGGCCGGGATCGGGCCACCGTGCGGACAGGTTTTCGGATGATTCAGGAGAGCGGCGAGCCGTGCCTCGGCCTCCGGCGTCAAGGCATGCTCCAATCGCATGGCCTCGTCGTGAACCCGGTCCCAGGGCAGACCGAGAATGTCTGCGAAAAGCCGCTCCGACAGACGATGCCGGCGCAAGATGCCCACCGCCTGTCGCCGGCCCTCGCCAGTCAGCGTCACACCCCCCGGCTGGCCGTTTTGCACCAGCCCTCGCGTCTCGAGTTCCCGTAAGGCTTCGCGGGTCGCGGCCGGGGTCACCCGGGCGAAAGCCGCCACATCTTCCACGTCAGCGCCGCGGCCTGGCGCTTCGAGCCGGTGGACCGCCTGCAGGCAGTCCTCCAGGATCTCGTCGGTCAGGGCGGCGGGACGGGGGGAGGCCATGGGGAGTCTCCGTCCTGCTCAAAGGGGTGGGGCGACGTTGCCGGCTCGCGCTGCGCGGCGCTTGCCCAGGCGGGCGCAGTCCCGGCAGAACCCGTACAGTTCGACTTTCTGTTCGGTCACAGTGAAACCCAAGGTCCGCGCCACCTTCGCGCGCAATGGCCGCAGGGTGGCATCCTCGAACTCCTGGATTTTGCCGCAGCGGGTGCAGATGAGGTGGTCGTGGGGCCGGTCGGCCGCATTGGGGTCGAATCGGGTGTAGGCCTCGCCGAACTGGCGCTCCGTGGCCAGGCCCGCCTCCCGCAAGAGCTTGAGGGTCCGGTACACCGTGACCAGGCCGATGCCCGGGTCGTCCGTGTGGATCCGATGGTAGAGTTCCTCGGCACTGAGATGCCGGCCGGCGGTGAAGAAGGCCCGAACGATCCGGTCACGCTGGCGAGTACTCTTGAGCCTCGAGCGGGCCAGGAAGTCGGCGAAGCGCTGGATGCGGGCGTCGGAATCGGCCATGGGCGGTCCTTATTGAAAATGATTGTCAATTTCTGTACGGACTATATCCCTCCCCGTAAAGAGGTGTCAAGCTCGAAAAAGGGATGCCGTTGACGCCCGACCACTTTGTCCGCACCAGCAGACGAAGAGCAGGGCATGCCGCGGCTCAGGTTGAGGTCGGAGAGACCTCGATGCGTCTTGACAGTGCCAGGGGAAGGGGGTATCTGACTGCAGTCCTCTCGACCGATTGCAGCCCTGCAGGAAGAAGTGGCGCTCCAGCAACCCTGGGCGCCCCCATTGTCGGGTTCGTCCGAACTCCTCACAGGGAGAGGGACATGCTCAGCATTCAGGGATTTCCGGCTGGCCTCCGCCAACAGATCAATCAAGCGCTCACCCTCATCCGGCAGCGCCTCGCCAAGCCGCCGAGCCCCATCCCCCGGGACCTGCTGGACGATCTCCGGGCGATCCTCGGCAAACCCCGACCCGTGGTGGACCTCGTCTATGGGGACGCCACGGGCGGTTGCCGGATGTCCTATGGTCGTAGCGCGGGTTACCGGATCCTCTTCTGCAAGAAGGCCTTCCAAGAGAAGCGGGTGGCCGCGGTTCTCTTTCACGAAATGGTCCACATTGCCATGGGATGGGAGCTGGATGCCGAGGCGTTTGAGAATGCCTGGTTCACGCGGGCGGAGGGCACCCGGCTACCCTCCCAGGAGGACTGGGAGGAGTTCAAGGACCGGGGCTATCAGGGGTGGTGGGTGCAATTGGCTCCTCGCACTCGTCGGGTGACCGACTACGCCGACCGCCTCATCCTCACCCTTCCACCTCGGCCCCGCAGGCGTTAGGCGCTGGGCGTGCCGGGGCCGGCGCCGAAGACTCCACTGAGCCCGGATATTGCAATATTGCAGTTGAACCACGAATCCCGCTATCTCAAGATCCCTTTGAAATCGTTTCCCTTGGTGTCTTGGTGTCTTGGTGGTGAAGAATTCGGGTTGAGGAGAGGAGCCCCGCAAGCGTCAGATCGCATGCAGGGAGCAGGTCCCCGACAGCGGCCATGAGGTGGCTGGAAAGGGTGGGAACGCGAGCGAGACAGGCGACGATGCCCTCGGCCAGCAGGGGGTGGCGGATGGCGTGCTGCAGCCCGGTGCACAGGCGCCACTTGGCGTGGAATTCGCGTCGCCAGGCTTCACCGTAGGCGAGGAATTCCGAAGCACCACCGGACCCCGCCAAGAGAGCGGGCGAGGCAGCTTCCACGGCCAGCTCGGCGCTGCGCAGAGCGGCATAGATGCCTTCACCGGTAAACGGATCAAGAAAGCCGGCGGCATCGCCAATCAGGAGCGCACCCGGAGCGGTGAGGCGCGTGGCGGAGTGGGCCAGGGGGCCGAGGCAACGCGCGGGGGCGATTGGTCGTGCGTGGGCCAGACGATCGCTGAGACCCGGCAAGGCACTCGCGGCCTGCAGGAGGGAGTGGGTCAGGTCAGGCGTGGGCTCGAACTCCCGGCGATTGAAAACGAGACCGATGTTGGTAAGCTCGGGCGTGATCGGGTTCAGGATGCAATAACGGTCGCGACCAAGGAAGATCTCGCCGACATCATCCGCGCGCTTTGCCCTCACGACGTAGCCCACCAGCGCCAGCTTGTCCAACCATCGGTGCCGTATCACAGCCCCGAGGCGTCGAGCCACCACGGAATTCCGCCCGTCCGCCCCGATCGTCAGGCGACCCTGAAGAAGCGTGGGGTGACCCCGGCGTCTTCCGCGAATGCCCACCACACAGTTGCTCTCCCAGATCAGGTCGCCGGCCTGGAAGCTGGACAGGAACTCTGCCCCGCTCTTGATGGCCACATCCAGCAGGATCGGGTCGAGCCAGGCGCGCCGGATGGCCAAGCCGTGATGCGGGGGCGGATACCGCGCCTGCAGGGCTTGCCCGCCCGCGGTGTGGACCCGCATCCCGAAGAGAGGACGCGCGCCGACTCCGTAAAGGGATTGCAAAACACCCATCCGCTCCAGGAGGGGAAGGCAGCCGGGACTCAGGTACTCGCCGCATACCTTGGGTGGAGGGGCGGCCGCCCTGTCCACGATCACCACGCGGAGGCCTTGGCGTGCGAAGAGCGTGGCCGCCGCACATCCGGCAGGACCCGCGCCGATGACGACTACATCCCACATCTTCAATTTCGGAGTGCGGAATGCGGAATGCGGAATTGCCTCACTGTGCGCGCCTGGCGGTGACGTCGAAACTCACCACGAGCTGATCCTCGACGGAGAAAAAAAGGAACGTGGGGATGCGGATGCGGTAGTCGGTCATCTTGAGAGGGATGTCCCCGGTCAGCCGGACCGAGTCCCCTTCTTGACGAGCCCGAATGGGAAGGAGGATTTCCCGTGTCACGCCGTGCAGGGACAGGGTGCCCCTGGCCCCGAACTCCCAGCCGCCCGCCTGGTGTGTGATCCGTTCGACGTTCTTCAAGCGGAACTCCATGGCTGGGAACCTGGCCGTCTCCAGGTGATCCTTTCGCATGATGTCGTCGCGCGTCCCGTTATCCGTGTCAAGGCTTGCCGCATCGACCTGGATACATGCTTCCGCCTCGGCGAGCCGGTCGGGGTCGGCCAGCCGGATCATCCCTTGTACCTTGGATGTCTTTCCGGTGAATTCGTGCATGAAGGCCTGGGCGTCGAACCGGACCTGGCCTTGCCCTTCCTCCAGGCGGTACACGATCCGAGACCTTCCGGGATCCCGCAGCGGCGGCAGCTCGCAGGCGGTCGCAGGTCTAGCAAGACCGAGCCCAGCCACGGCTATGGAACAGCAGTTGAACGCCAATGCCCGCAACGTCACAGCACGCCCTCGCGCCTTTGGCGTTCCCTCCGAGGGTGGTCGAACCCCCTCGTCATCAGGCGAGGCCAAATTTGATCCCTTCCCCCTAGATGGGGGAAGGCGGGGATGGGGGTGAGAGGCCTGCGGATACCACCCCCACCGGGTACCCCCTGGGTGTCCTCCCCCATCCAGGGGGAGGAGAGTTGTGTCTCGTGGGTCTAAAGCCGACAACGTACAATTCCACCGGCTTGGGGGCAATCTTGTTCAGTGAGTCACCCACGTTCATTTGCCCGGTAGCCAGCGTCTGCCTTTGGCGGACTGGGTGTTTGCGGTGGCTGTTTCGTTGGCTTTTCTCCGATCAGCGCCAGACGGAAGAAGGCGTGGCGGGACACCCGGGCCTGGGCCCAGCCGGCTTCCCGAGCCAGTGCCAACAGCTCTCCGGCCAGAAAGCCGCGTCGCACAGACACCGGACCATCGTGGTGAATGACACGACTGCGCGAGACCAGGCGAAGGCTCATCCAGGTAACGAGGAACGGCCACCGGCCCCGCCGGAGGTCGTTCATCACGACAGCGACGCGAGCCACCCGGTACAGCTCCCGCAACAGGCGTGCCTGGGCCTCTCCCTCGGTATGATGGAGGATCAGAGAGGCCAGGACGACATCGAAGCTTCCATCCGGGTATGGCAGGTTCAGGGCATCCCCCTGGCGAATGTGGATCTCGGGATACCCCTGGCTGGCCTGCCGGGCCAGCTCCAGGATTTGCGCATGGGAATCGATGGCTTCGATCCGGATCGGAAGGCCGCGCCGCCGTCCCCAGCGGGCAATGGCCCTCGGGATATCCGCATAGCCTGTCGCCACATCCAGGATCTGGATGGGAGAGGGCAGGTTGGTGAAGAGCGATTCCAGGTGGCTGTGGAGGAGGCGCGTGCCTCCCAGCCAGCGGTTGATCCAGGCGAGATCTTCCAGGGTGCGCACCAGCTCGCCGGGGTCCGCGGAGGGGAGGTCCATCAACTCGGTGACGCCGAGAAGGCGTGCCGGCGCGGTCACCATCGAAGGAGGGCGCCCTCTGCGGCAAAGCCGGGGCCCAGCGCGATCATCACGCCCCAGTCGCCCGCCTGTGGCTTCGCCGTTTCCAGGAGCTGGCGCAGGACAAAGAGGACGGTGGCGGAGGACATGTTTCCGTACTGGCGGAGGACGGCGCGAGCCGGCGCGAGGTCCCCATCCGACAGGTTGAGCTGGCGCTGCGCCCGCTCAATCACCCGGCGGCCGGCCGAGTGGAGGATCCAGTGCTGCACGTCCGCCCGGGTGAGCCCGTGATCGCGGAGCAGTCCGGTCGCCAGCTCTGCCATCATCTCGGAAGCGATGTGCCGGACGTCCTTGGACAGCAGGATACGCTGGTATCCGGCCGGAAAGGTGAACCCCATGAGCTCCAGATACTCCGGGCGGATCAGGGTCCGGTGGGCGACGACCTCGGGGCCCTGGCCCCCGCATGCAAGGATGGCGGCGCCGGCCCCATCCGCGAAGATGGCGTTGGCCACCGCCGTCTCGAGATCGTCGTCCAGATAGTAGCTTGCCGAAGAGACCTCGACGGCGACGACGGCCGCCAGGTGATCCGGGAACGCACGCAGGTGGTTGTAGGCCTGTTGCAGCGCCACGATGGCCGACGCGCAGCCGGTGTCGCCCACGTGGACGCGCTGGAGGTCACTCCGGAGTCCCAGTTCCCGGATCAGGATCGCATCCAGGCTGGGGCAGAGGCGCCCGGTGCAGGTCGTCGTGGCGAGGAAGTCGAGATCGCGGGGGCGGCGGCCCGCCTGGTCCAGGGCGCGGAGCAGCGCCTGGCATCCGAGTTCCACGCTGGCCTTGCGGTAGCGCGCCTGCAGCTCGTCCACCGTCTCGGTGGGGCGAAAGCCGTTCCGGTCGATGGCCAGGTAGCGGCCCTCGATGCCGCTGTTCAAGAAGAAGCCGCGGCGTCGTTCATCGGTGTAGCCGGCCAGCGCCAGCGCCTCGGCCTGGGTGAATCGGTTGGGGGGATTCGCCGTCCCCACCGCGAGGATCCTCGGCATGCTCATATGTGACCTCCGGTGCTCCACTCTGAACGCTGGGGGAGGCCCGCAAGCAGGCACCCTGTCAATACAAACGCAGGGAGGGGTTGAAAGGTTCCCGTCGCTAACGCTTATCCCGATTGAAACCTGACCGCTGAATGCTGACCGCTGAACGCCGACCGGGATTATCCCTTGCTTAGGTGCGTACCACAAGGCCGGGCGTCTGTCGCCCTTGTAAAGGCGAGTGCCGCGGGCGAGCGTCATCCCCTCGCCACCATGTCTCCGTCTCCCTTTAGGCTCTCGGTTCTCCCGTTTCCGGTTCCCCTTGTCTCCGAGTCTCCGGTTCTCCGTGTCTCCCCATCCCCGTGTCCCCTCGTCTCCCCCTCTCCTTGTCTCCTTGTCTCCATGTCTCCGGTGCTCCTCAGCCCCTCGGCACCTCTGCTCCTCCGCTCAAGAGACTGCCTGCTGCCAGCTGCTCCTCGCGCTATGCTCTTTGCGCTTCGTCTCCCCTAATTGACCCCTCGACTATTTGACCACTCGACCAGCCTGCTGCCAGCTGTCCCCTTGTCCCCGCGTCTCCTTGTCTCCTTGTCTCCCTGTCTCC
>CAZNWB010000006.1:0-65170 GCA_964576535.1 uncultured bacterium
TTCCCCACCTTGGTGGCGATGGCCCCGGTGAAGGACCCCTTCTCGTGGCCGAAGAGCTCGGACTCCAACAGCTCCGAGGGGATGGCGGCGCAGTTGACGGCGACGAAGGGCCGCTGGCCCCGGTTGCTCTGCTGGTGGATGGCGCGGGCCAGGACCTCTTTCCCGGTTCCGCTCTCGCCGCTCAGCAGCACCGTGGCGTTGTTGTCGGCGATGCGCGTGATCAGGGTGTAGATCTCCTGCATCCGGGCGTTGCGCCCCACCAGGTTCTCGAAGCGGTGCTCCCACGCCACCTCGGAGCGGAGGTACATGACCTCCTTCATGAGTTCCTGCTTCTCGAGCACGCGCTTGATGAGGGCCAGGATCTCGTGGATGTCGAAGGGCTTGGTGACGTAGTCGAAGGCGCCCAGCTTGATGGCCTCGACCGCCGTCTTGAGGGACTTGACCGCCGTGACCACGATGACGTCGGTCTGGTCGTTCAGTTCCTTGATCCGGCGCAGGACCTCGATGCCGTCCATGCCGGGCATCCGGATGTCGAGCAGGATCAGGTGGATGTCCTTGGTGCTCAGGATGCGCAGGGCCTCGGGCCCCTGGCTGGCGAAGGAGAGCTCGTAGTCCTTGGAGAGCACGGCCTCGAAGGATTCGCGAACGCTGATGTCGTCGTCCACGACCAGGATGCTGCCCCGGACCGGATGGACCTCGGAATTCGCCACGCCACGCACTCCGGTATGAACCCCTGCGTCGCCGACCCTGCCGCGAGCGGCAGCCGCCGCATCGGGACAGGTCGATCTCCCCGGGGGCTCGAACGGGGCGTAGTTAGGTAAACTCAAATCAAGGAACTTGTCAAGGATAAAGCCACAGGATAAAGCCCCAGGGCCCTCCATCGGCACGAGGCCCACCTCGATGCCCTTCCGCTTTTCGTCTGGAACATTCGGTTGACGCCCTGCGCCACTCAACGGCGGTGAGATTGGGATGCGAGGAAAATTCGGACAGGAATTCCGGTTGACACCGCCCGGCCACCTTGGATAGCCTACAGCGTGAGAAGGGGGGGCGTTCGTCCACCATTCACCACGCGTTCTGCCTCACGTTTCTCCTCGAGTTCCTTTCCTGTGTGGATTACGTCTTGGTGGCTCTTGGTACCTCCATGCTCCTGATCGCTGGTGCAACCAAGGCTTGAAGAAGGAGTCGGCCCATGAAATCCATCTTACGGGCGGGACAATTCCTGCGCCGGACGTTCAAGGATCCGCTGGACCTGGAGATCACAAGCAACCACAACCATGGCAGTCCGGGCATGGAGCGCGGTTTCAGCATCAAGGCCAAGGGGCAGGAGATCGTGGGGATACGCCTGGGGGCGAACGGGCACATTCACCTCGCCGTGAAGATGCTCAGGGCGAATCCCGTGTCCGTGGTCTGCTGCGGGGCCCAGACCATGCCAATCGTCGGTACTGATCCGGAGCGGAAGGCCGTAACCGTCGCCGGTCCCGGCGCCGCGGATGGGCCGCACGCCGCCCCCCAGCGGAAAAGCAGTCCACAAGATGGCTCCGGAGAGGCGGGGGGGATCGAGAGCCCACGGGAACCGGAAGAGGCCCAAGTGAGTGAAACCCATGAGCGGGTGACCGGCTGGATTACAGAAGGTCAGCGCGTGCTTGATTTTCTTCCCCGGCTCCTGGCTGAGCAGTGGGGGCTCGCCGCCAAGGTCGAGGCGGCGGAGCGAAAGTGTCAGCGGCTGGAGGAGGGAAGCCGAGCGCTCCGAAGCGAAAACGACCACCTTCGAAAACAGCGGACTCGGCTCGCAGAGACCCTTCGAACTCTGGCCAGGGAGCTATTCGTGGATTCGGGAAGCGGGAAACTTCATTAACGATCCATGACGCAAAAGACCAACTCTTCAGACGGCGGGACGATTCTCGTGGTGGACGACCAGAGACTCGTCTGTGAGGGCATCCGGGGGATGCTGGAGGCCACCGGCTTCGCCGTCCTCACCGCCGAGAGTGGCCGCACCGGGGTGACCCTCTTCCGCCGACACGCCAGCGCGATCCGAGCGGTGCTGCTGGACCTCAGGCTGCCCGGGGAGAACGCATCGGAGGTCTTCGATGCGATGCGCCACCTACGGCCAGACGTCCCCATCATCCTCATCACCGGGACCCCAGAGGCAATCGCGAGGCAAGAGCTTGCCCGCCCCGGGCTGAGCGGCTTCCTCCAGAAGCCGTTCGACGTTGCGACGGCCATCCGAATCATTCGCGAGACCTTGCAGAAGGCACCCCCGGCCCGAGACACGAAGGGCTCCCCTGCGGGTTGACAGGCTGTGCAAAATCGGTCGGCATGGCCCGGTGAATTTCGGCGGCGTGTAGCGAGCCCAGGCGGGCCTCTTTTCCCTTGCAATGCCTGGGGATTCTGATACCTTCCTCCGAAACTCACGGCGGCCACCAAGAGACCAGGAGTCCGGCGGGCTGCTGCTTGCGGCATCCAAGGCCCTGGGTGTGGCTGTCCGCAGTCCGCCCAGGGTCTTGCTGTTCCCCCTCTAGGAAACCATGACTGACTCCCCAGAGCGACGTAGGGCGGCACGGGTCTCCATCCCTGCTCGGCCCGGTGATCGAGCACAGGCCATCCTGGAGATCCGTTTGGTTGACCTCAGCGTCACCGGGGCCCGCATCGAACACCTCGATCTCCTGCGGCCAGGCTCCTCCGTCATCGTCGAACTGCCAACTGCGATGAAGCCGCAGGCCCTCGGCGCACGGGTCGTCTGGAGCAAGGTCATGGGCGGTGAGCAGACGCCGGAGGGTGAGCGGCACCTCCATTATCAGAGCGGCCTGGCCTTCACCGGCCTCACGGCGGGCGAGACCCTCCTTTTGACGAACAGCCTGGAACAACTGACTGACAGCGGCGGCGGAGGCCGTGGCTCCCTGTGAGGGGGGCGTGCAGGCGGTTGGAGCTCCCAAGGCATGGTTGGAGGCGCGGCGGCATGACGCCAATCGAACTGCGGTGTGAGACCTGCAGTGTCCAAAAGACCCTGACCTCCCGCGAGGTGGAAGAATTCGTCGCGGCGTTCCAGCAGGGGAACACAGAGCGGCTCCGATGCCTGACCTGCGGGACGAGCTTGTCCAGACCGCTCCAGCGGGCCCTCGACCTACCCCCGCAGCAGGCCCCCCAAACGTCCGTGATCCAGACGCGGCGACGCCATGTGCGGCTCCCGGTAGACTTGCCTGCGGGCTACCAGCGGCCAGACGGCGAGCAGGGCTGGGGTCGGGTGAAGAATCTCAGCGACGGGGGCCTGCTCCTGTTTGCCCACGAGCCCCTGCCCCCATCCACGAGCCTGCGCCTGCAGCTCCACGCCCATCACGGGGTGCGTTCCTTTGAAGGGGTCGTGGTGTGGAACGCCGCGGGACCGGGGGCCGGTAAATCCCCCGTCGCCCATGGAATCCACTTCACCAGCCCGGTGAGCGAGGGATTCGCCGTGGAGCTGTTTCTCTCCGAATCCTTCCCTCACCAGGGCTAGAAATGCGGGGCGAGGGGCCGGGGTACGAGAGTCCGGCGTCGTTTCGGCGGCAGATGGGACACAAGAGTGCATAGAAGAGGAGCACGGACGTTCCTGAAGTGCGTCATAGCAGTCCTGTTGCTGGCCGTCCTGCTCTCCGGATGCGGGCCTTCGCAGGCCGAGCGGCACGCAGCGTGGCTGCAGGCCTTTCAGATGGATCTGGATACCACCCACGACAAGTGGGAGGCCGACGTCGCCCGCAAGTGGTTCAGAAATAATGCCGAGGCCTTGCGGGAGTTGAACGCTCGGTATGAGCAGGTGTACGCCCGCTGGTTGATGCGCGTTGACCCCCTGAGTCAAGCGATCCTGTCCTACACCGTCGCCTTGGGAAACCGGGTGGACCGGGGGGAAGTAAGCCGGGAGGAGGCACAGCGGATCCACGAAAAGTTGAAGGCGGACATTACCCTTGGAAGGCAGGCACTCACACAGGACGCGAACCAAACCCAGCGCGATGCCGCCATGCTCCAGTGGTGGGAAGCCTACTGGAGCCGCCAGCGCGAGACCTACCAAGCCACGCCAGGCAATCCCATAGACTGTAGGGTTACTTCGGACGAGGCTCGGGGCATTCTGATCCAGTGCGATTGATCTTGGAAGAGGAAACGGACACCGTGACAAAGGTTCCGGGCACCTTCTTCGCTCCGAGTGGTTAATTTTTCGCTGGGCCGTTTTCCACTTCTTTGAATCAATACTCAGTCTAGTGAGTGTCCACTCTCTAAGAAGACCCACCCTCTCACCCGCCCTACTGCCCGCGGACGCCGTTCGAGAACCCAGACGATAACCTCGAAGAGCCAACCATTGGAAATCGCCTCACCAGGAGCGGAATGCAGAACGGCAGCCTTGACAGGGTCGGGCAAGTGTGCGACCGTTTTTGCAACAGTAAGCTATCAGCCTTCAGCGGTCAGCGATCAGCTCTTGGACGAAGAGAACTGGGTACCCTGCGTGGAAAGGGCGTTCGAGGGGTCCGCGGAATCGGTAGCTGATAGCTGACGGCTGACCGCTGAGAGCCAGCCAGTTCTTGGGCATACGCATGGACCTTCAGGAGAAGATTCGCAGCCTGCCGGACGCGCCGGGGGTGTACCTGTTCAAGGACGCCCGGGGGGAGCACCTCTACATCGGCAAGGCAGTCTCCCTCCGCAAGCGGGTCCAGTCGTACTTCACCGACCGCGACTTCGGCTACGACGCCGAGCGCCTCAGAACAATGGTGGGGCAGATCGCCGACGTGGAGTTCCTGCTCACCGCCAACGAGCTGGAGGCGCTGATCCTCGAAAGCAACCTCATCAAGCAGCGGCGGCCGCGCTACAACATCGTTCTCAGGGACGACAAGCACTACCCCTTCATCCGCCTGAACCTCAAGGACCCGTTCCCCGCCCTGCAGGTGACCCGCCGGATCAAGAACGACGGCGCCCTCTACTTCGGCCCCTATGTCCCGGCCGGGACCATGTGGAACCTCCTCGCGCTGATCAACCGGACCTTTCCCCTGCGGACGTGCCGCAGCATCGCCGGGCGCACGCTGTGCCTCGAGTATCACCTGGGTCGCTGCCTGGGCCCGTGCGAGGGCCTGGTGACACAGAAGGACTACGCGGAGATCGTCCAGAAGGTGCGGCTCGTCCTGGAGGGGAAGGACCAAGAGGTCGTCCGGCAGATGGAGGGGCAGATGCGCCAGGCGGCGGACCGACTGGAGTACGAGCGGGCCGCCAAGATCCGGGATCGGATCGAGACCCTCCGGGATGCGACGGAGAATCAGCGGGTGATCTCGGCCCGGGGCGAGGACCAGGACATCTTCGGCCTCGCCCAGGAGGGAAGCGAGGTCCAGGTGCAGCTTCTCGTGGTCCGGGGCGGGCAGCTCATCGGGCGAGATAGCTTTGTCTTCGAGGGTGTGGCCTCCGGCGGTGCCCCGGAACTGTTGAGTTCGCTCCTGGCCCAGTACTACCTGGGGTCCCGCTACATTCCGAAGACGATCCTGACCTCGCACCTGCCATCGGATGCGGACCTTTTGGCGGCCATGCTGTCGGGGCGGGCGAAACGCCAGGTGGAGATCCGGGTGCCCGAGCGGGGACCCAAGGCCCACCTGGTGGAGATGGCGGTGGGGAACGCCCAGGCCCTCTTGGCCCAGAGCCTCACATCGGCCGCGTCCCGCGAGAAGGCCATGGTAGAGGTGCAGGACGCACTCGCTCTTCCCGGCCCTCCGCGGCGGATCGAGTGCACGGACATCTCCAACATCTCCGGCGTCCTGGCGGTCGGGTCACTGGTCACCTTTGTGGACGGGCGGCCGCACCGGCAAGAGTACAAGCGGTTCCGGATTCAGAGCGTGCTGGGGGCCGACGACTACGCCATGCTGCGCGAGGTGCTCCAGCGCCGGTTTGCCAAGAAGGAGTGGCCGCTCCCCGACCTCTTGCTGATTGACGGGGGACGCGGGCAGCTCAACGTGGGGATCCTGGCGGCGAAGGAGGCTGGGCTGGCGGACCTGCCGGTGGCCAGTCTGGCCAAGGAAGAAGAGCTGGTGTTTCGCCCGGGCCGACCGGAACCGATCCGGCTCCCGGATGGATCGCGGGGCAAGCACCTGCTTCAGCAGGTGCGGGACGAGACACACCGGTTCGCCCTGACGTACCATCGAAGCCTGCGGGGAAAGAGCGGCATGCGGTCCATCCTGGATGAGATCCCGGGGATCGGGCCGCGGCGGAAGCGCGTGCTCCTGCAGCGGTTCGGGAGCCTGAAGCGCCTGCGGGCCGCCTCGCTGGAGGAACTCACGACGGTGGGGGGCCTTCCCCCTCGTATCGCCGAGGCGACCCACCGCCTCCTAAGTGCTGCGGCCGATTAAACCCAAGCATCGCACCGCAAAGCTCGCAAAGGTCGCAAAGGTCCGCCAAGTTTCAACAACCTGAGGCCGGCGCATGGGCCAAAATACTCCGGTATGCTCCGGGCGTTTTTTCCCCACCGTCACTTTGGATATGAGGGATTTCTTTGCGGCCTTGGCGACCTTGGCGGTGAAAAATCCGGTTTCATTCCGAAGGTCTTGAACGAAGAACGGGAGGCAAGATGAAGCGCGAGGCGGTACGAACCGACAGGGCACCGAAGGCGATCGGTCCCTACGAGCAGGCGCTGAAGGTTGACGGGTGGGTGTTCACGTCCGGCCAGATCCCCCTAGACCCCAAGACCGGCGCCATGGTGGAGGGGGGCATCGGCGCCCAGACCCGGCAGGTGCTGGACAATCTCCGGGCTGTGCTGGAGGCGGCCGGGACCTCGATGAGTCGGGTCGTGAAGACCACGGTGTACATGGCCAACCTTGCGGACTTCCAGAAGATGAACGAGGTCTACGCCGAGTACTTCCCGCAGGACAAACCCGCCCGCTCCACCGTCGGTGTCGCGGCCCTGCCGCGCGGGGCCATGATCGAGATCGACGTCGTGGCCCAAACCCCGCTGCGCGGGGAATGAAAAACCGACAACTGACAACGGACAACCGGCCATTGTAATTGACCGGTTTTGAGTTGTCGGTTGTCGGTTTTCAATTGGTGTGGTCAGTTGTCCGTTGTCTGTTTTTCACTGGCCCCGCGTCTCGCGGGGCTACTTGATAGCCACCGCCTTGACCTGCTTGAAGTCGGTCCAGCCCTGCACTACCTTGATGACCCCGTCCTGGACCAGGGTGGTCATCCCCTGATCCCGGGCAACCTTCAAGAGTTCTTCGGCCGTCGCGCGCTTCTGGATCATCCGCTTGATCTCATCGGTCCCGATCAGCAGCTCGTGCAGGCCCGTCCGCCCCCGCAATCCGGTGTTCTTGCACGCCTCGCACCCCTTGCCCCGGTAGAGCACGAAGCTGTCGTCGTACGTGTAGCCGAGCCCGGCGAAGGCCTCTTCCCCATAGGCGTGGGCCAGCTCCTCGAAGGCCTCCGTCCCCGGGTGGAACTTTTCCTTGCAATCCTTGCAGACGGTCTTGCACAGGCGCTGGGCCAGCACCCCCAGCAGGGCATCGGCGAAGTTGAAGGGGTCCATCCCCATTTCCAGCAGGCGGGTGACCGTCTCCACCGCGCTGTTGGTGTGCAGGGTGCTGAAGACCAGGTGGCCGGTGAGGGAGGCCTCGATCCCGGTCTCGGCCGTCTCCTTGTCCCGCATCTCGCCCACCATGATCACGTCGGGATCGGCGCGCAGGAAGGACCGCATGGCCGCCGCGAAGGTGAGGCCGATCTTCGGCTGGACCTGGAGCTGCCGCAGCCCGTACTGGGTGATCTCGACCGGGTCCTCGGCGGTCCAGATCTTCCGCACGGGGGTGTTGATGTCGCCCAGGATGGCGTGCAGGGTGGTGGTCTTGCCCGACCCGGTGGGTCCGACGCACAGGATGATCCCGTAGGGTTTGGCCGCGATGTCCTTGATCTCGCGCAGGTTCCGCTCGGATATGTTCAGCCGGTCCAGGGGCAGCGGCTCGCTGGCCGCCAGGATGCGCATCACCACGTCCTCGTTGAAGCCGGCGGTGGGCACGGTGGCGACGCGCAGCTCGATCTCCTTGTTGCCCGCCAGGAACTTGATCTTGCCGTCCTGGGGCTTCCGCTTCTCGGCGATGTCCAGCCGCGACATGATCTTGTACCGGGAGACCAGCGCGCGCCGGTAGGCGGGCGGGATCTTCTGGTACTCGAAGCAGCTCCCGTCCACCCGGAAACGGACCACCGTCTCCCGCTTGTCGGAGTACGGTTCGATGTGGATGTCGGAGGCCCCCTGCTTGTAAGCGTCCATGATGATCTGGTGGGCCAGCCGGACGATGATGCTGTCGTTCTCGTCCACGGCCGAGGTGCTGGCCTCTTCCCGCTTCTCCTGCTCGGCCTCGCTCACCAGCTCGCCCATGATCTCGGCAATGGAGCCCCCGCCCGTCAGGAGGCCCGTCTCGCCACTCGGGGCGAGGAGGAACTGGAGGATATCGCGGCGCAGCCCCACGGCGAAATGGACGGTGCGGCCGATGAAGATCCGCTGGATGTCCTGGACGCGTTCCAGGCTGTTGGGGTCGTCGATGAGGACCTGGACCCCGTCCTTGTCCCGCTTCAGCGGGATCCAGTAGTTCTTCTTCAGGTAGTCCAGGTTGAGGGTCTTGAGCAGGTCTGGATCGATGGTCGTTCGCCCGTCATACTCAACGAAGGGGCACCGGTAGAACTGGCCCAGGGACATGCCGATCTCCGCCTTGGGGACCTTGTACCTGTCCAGCAGGAGGGTTTCGACATCCGTCTGGCCCCTGCGGGCCTCGGCGATGGCGGCGTCCAGCTCGGCCTGGGTGATCCGGTTGTTGGCCACCAGGTAGTCGAACTTCGTCGGGGTCTTGCGGGCCAGCTTGAGCTGGGTGTGAAAGGCGATCCCCAGCATCCGGGCGATCTCGACGACCGAGTCCTCGTCCTTCTTGGTGAACCGCCCGCCACTCTTCTTGTTGACGAGCTGGATGATGCCCACCAGGTACTTGTTCTCGGCCACGATCGGATAGGTCAGGATCTGCTTGGTGTGGAAGCCGCTCTTCTTGTCCCAGGAGCTGTCGAAGCCCAGGGCGGGGCTGATGCTGCTGAGCTCGACCCGGTTATAGGCGTCGCCGATGTTGAGGGGCCGGCGGTACTTGGCCACAAATCCGGCGAGGCTCTGCTCGCTGATGGGAACCCGGATTACCTTGATCCCGTCGATGTCCGGGAATTTGGAATAGATCTCCTTTCGCTCGGCATCCACGGCGTACAGCGTGATCCGCTCCGCATCGAAGACCCCGAGGATCTCGTCCTGCAGGTCCACCAGGATGTGATCCAGGTCCTTGGCGGAGTGGATCTGGTTGGCGATGTGCTTGACGTGCTCGGCATACGCGACCTTCTGCTGAAGTTCCTGCAGGGTCTCGGGTGGGACCGTGGCCGTCGTGGGCTGCATGGGAACGCCTCCACAAACATCCCCGGGCGGGAAACGCCAGGAGAGGAGGGGCCTCCTCCCTGTCTGGTCCGCGGGATCCGGGTTTACGAAGGGACGCTCTGGGGGTGCCCGGCCCGGCAGAAGACCCCTGTGGGCCGGGTGCGGCCAAGCCTATTCCGGATCGCGCGGCAAGGCAAGTTGAAAGAGGAGGCCGGGAATCCGCCTGGACTGGTCCAGGAAGCCGTCATCGAATGGGGAACCGTCCGCGCCCGTCAGTTGTTCTTGACGGGTGGGGGTTGGCAGGGTAGGTTCTGCCGTCTTACCGGCCATTCACACATTCAGCCAAAGGAGGAGAGACCGTGAAGAAGCTTGCACTTGTTGCCGTGGTTGCAGCGCTCGTCCTGGCGGTGGGGGCTCCGGCCTATGCTTTCACGTGCCCGGCCCTGATCCGGCAGGCGAACGAGCAGATGGCCAAGATGGACCAGAATAGCGACAAGATCGTGAAGGCCAAGGCCCTGGTCGAGGAAGCCGACAAGCTGCACAAGGCCGGGAACCACGATGAGTCGACGAAGAAGGCCAGGGAGGCCCTGGACACCCTGAAGTAACCGTCCCGAAACGCGGGGCCAGAACCGACGGGCCACCCGGAAGCAATCCGGGTGGCCCGTCGTGTTTCGGGGCCGGGCGGCCCACCCCCGGCTTCCCCCAACGACATCCCTTGCCCGGTTGTCGGCCTGCGTCGAGCTCAGGCGAGACGTTGTCAGTTGTGCATTGGCGCACCCGGCGCGCATCCCCGGGCGCCAAGAAAGTGGTGGACCCCGCCCTTCGGGGTGTGGTATGTAAAAACCCTCTTGCGAGCCGCCACGGTCCGTGGTGAACGTCGCGCGGGCGCTTAGCTCAGCTGGTTAGAGCGCCGTCTTCACACGGCGGAGGTCACTGGTTCGATCCCAGTAGCGCCCACCAAGGAAGATGGAGGGGTTGGCCGATCCGGGTCAGCCCCTTTTTTGCTGGGTCGGCTGGTGTCCCCCGCTGGGCACACCGTGGGAGGGGCTCAGGAGTGGGGTGGCAAGGTCTGTGGGAGGATGTGCGACGCGTTCACCGGCGCGTGAATGCGTTCCTGGAGGAGTTCTACCGGCTTGGCCCCTCGGCCCACGGGGTTCAGGGTGTCCTGGCAGAATTCCTCGACGGGCCGCCGGACGGCGTACAAGTGACCTGGAAGCATGCAAAGCACGGGCTCACCTGCGAGGCCCGCGACGGACGCGGCTCCTACCGGATCGACGTCGGTCGAAAGGACGGCCGCTGGTTTGCCTTCGCGTGTTCCTGTCTGGCCTTCCAGGAGGTCCGTCGAGAATGTCGCCACCTCCGGGCGGCCCGCCAAGGGCTCGCCTCGTCCCCCCATCTCTCTGTCCGGCCCTGATTCTGCGCGGCAGTCCTCGCCGCGCGAGCCGGACGGGACGCGCTAGCGTGCCTCCCGAAGGCCGAGGTGGTTCACCAGGGTAGCCGTCGGGCCACCCGTCAGGCCGGCCGCCACCACGGCAGCCCCCAGCGCTCCCTCATAGCCATCCCCGGGCATGGGGAGGGTGACGAGGGGAAGCCGATGCCCCAGGGCCTGCGTGACCTCGGCGTGTCGAGCCCCGGTGACGATCACCTCCGAGAGTTTGTGGAAGCTGAGCATGGCCAGGCAATCCTTCTCGACGGCCTCCCACAGCGCCAGCTGGGCGCAATCAGGGGAGTGGGCTTCGACATTCGCAGGGTGATGGGCCTCACCACTGCGGCCGGCATCCTGCCCGAGCGCGGCCTCGAGTCGTTTCCGGCTCGGGCCTCCCTGCTCCCAGGTTCCCCCCGCCCCGTCCACGATGCGGCCTGCCTTGAGAGCCAGGACGTGGATCGCGCCCGTCGCGGCGTGGAGGAGGACGAAATCGCACGCGGCAAGCGCGCGACCCGTCGTGGACTGGAAGTGCAAGGCCCAGGCGGCGGCGCACAGGACATCTGAGGTGCCCAGATCCGCCCGGGGCAGCTTGCGGTGGGGCGGCAGCGAGGGGAGGAGCTTGACGGCGGGGATGCAATACGCGCGCAGGGCGCGACGCCGGGCCTCGGCCAGGAACAGGGCAAGGTCGTCGGCGGCGGATCCGGGGGGCTCCACGGTCATCCTGGTGATGTCCCGGTCCAGGAGATCGCCGGCCCGGGTAATGGGGACCCCGTACCCGGAGGGGAGCACGATGGGTGTCGCGGGGTGGAGGGTGAGGAGATCTTCGAGGAACTGCCACACCTCCCCCAAGCGGGGGAACGTGTGCAGGTCGGCGGCCCGATTTTCATCCCAGACGGCCACCTTCCAGGCTCCGGCGTCGTACTCCATTCCCAGCGTAAGCATCGCAGTGTCACCTCACATGTGTTGCGGAAGAGTCTACCCATTTCCAGCTTCGGCGGCAAGCCCCGATCCTTTCTTCCCTCTCGCCGCCCTTCCCCCGGCCACTCGGCGGGGCACCCTCGGCGTAGCGAGAGACGGCGAGAGGGGCCCGGGGTCGCGGAGGAAGATTGACCACGCGGGTGCCAGGTGGCATCCTGCACGCCCGCGGGGTGGGCTTGACCGTCGGGAACCCACTGTAGGGGGCATCCAGAATGGACAAGGCCAGAGGAATCAAGGGAGGATGTGAATGATCGGTCCAGGCGGATCCAGTGTGGCAGCGATCCGGGAATTCGGCGAAGGCTCGAACCGACGGTGTGAGGGTGTCTGGAGACTCCTACTGAGCGGGGCCCTGCTCTTGTCCTTCCTGGCAAGTCCCGCCGTGGCCGCAAGGTCCCGGCCGAAATCCCCGCCGGTCAAGCCTGAGGCCGAAGCAGCCTGGATCACCATGGATGCGGACTCGGGAGATGTCATAGCCAGCCGGAATCCCGATGGTCCGGTCGCCCCGGCCTCCATGACCAAGATGATGCTGGCCCTCCTGGTCATGGAGGCGATCCGGGATGGCCAGATGACCCTGGCGGATCCGGTCCGGACCTCGCCGCTGGCCAGCAAGATGGGTGGTTCCCAAGTGTTCCTGAAGTCCGGAGAGGCGTTCCCGGTCGAGGACATGATGGCGGCACTGCTCATCGGCTCCGCCAACGATGCGTCCGTGGCCCTGGCCGAGCGATTGGGCGGCAGCGTTCCGGGGGCGCTCCACCGGATGAACGAGCGGGCGGCCGCGCTGGGTCTTTCCCGGACGCGCTTCGCGTCCGTCCACGGGCTTCCCCCCGGAGCGGGGCAAGAGGGAGATATCTCCACACCGCGGGACATGGCCCGCCTCTCCCAGGAGCTGGTCAAGTTCCCGGACATCCTCCGCTGGACGTCCACCGAGGAGGCTCCGTTCCGCCAGGGGGCGTTCATCCTGCGAAACAGCAATCAGTTGATCGGTCACTTTCCGGGGGCGGATGGGCTGAAGACAGGTCATATCCGGGAGGCCGGGTACAATCTCGCCGCCACGGCGAAGCGGGGCGCAGTGCGCCTCATCACCGTCGTGATGGGCGCGGGAAGCAATCGGGCGCGGTTTGCAGAGGCGGCGCGGCTCTTGGAGGAGGGGTTCAGCCGCTATGTCGAGGTCACCGTGGCAAGGGGAGGACAGCCCGCGGGGACAGAGATCCACCTTCCCCGCGCCAACGGGGCCTTCCGTCCCGTGCCCACGGGGGATCTGAGGGTCTTCGTGAAGCGTGAGGCACGAGAGACGGTCCGGACGACCGTCGAAGTCCAATCGGGCCTGCGAGCACCGGTGACAAAGGGACAGCCGGTGGGCCATCTGGTCGCCCGCATCGGCGATCGTGAGATCGCCCGCGTTCAGGTGGTGGCGGGGGTGGGGGTGCGGAGAACCTTCTTCTGGTGGCTCACGCCCTGGCGCTGAGCCGAGACATCTCATCTGACTCTTGCCAAGTCAGAAGTGGTCGGTATAATGCGGCCAGCATCAGCGCCAGCCCCGTCCCGTGGGGACCGGCGGGAGCCTGGAGGTTTCGCGCATGCTGACCGGCATTCTGTATCGGCTCTACGAGCGGCGGCTCCAGGCCGAGATCGGGCGGGAGCCGTCCCCCCGCCATATCGGCCTGATCCTGGACGGGAATCGCCGCTTTGCCCGCCAGCTCGGGCTGCCCGACGTCATCCTGGGGCACGAGCGCGGGGCGGCCAAGCTGGAGGAGATGCTGGAGTGGTGCAAGGAGCTGGGGGTCCCGATGATCACCATCTGGATCCTGTCCACGGAGAACCTGGCGCGCCCGCCGGAGGAGCTCCAGCCGCTCCTGTCCCTGATCGAGCGGAAGATGCGCGAGGCCGCCGTGGACCCGAAGATCCACCGGCGCCAGGTCCGGATCCGGGCCATTGGCCAACTGGACCTGTTGCCGCCCCCACTGCAGGACGCCATCCGGATCGCGGAGGCGGCCACGGCGGAGTACGAGCAGTTCCATCTCAACGTGGCGGTGGGCTACGGCGGCCGCCAGGAGGTCGTTGACGCCGTCAAGGGACTCCTGCGCGACTGGGGCCGGCAGGGCCTGGCGCTCGAGGAGATCGCCGATCGCCTCACCGCCGACATGATCGGGAAGTACCTCTACACCTACGACCTGCCCGACCCCGACCTGATCATCCGCACCAGCGGCGAGGTGCGGTTGAGCGGGTTCCTGCTCTGGCAGAGCGCCTACAGCGAGTATTACTTCTGCGACGCCTACTGGCCCGCCTTCCGCAAGATCGACCTACTCCGCGCCATCCGCAACTACCAGCAGCGCCAGCGCCGCTTCGGCCGCTGACCTCCCGCCGCCGGATGGGGGGGGATGACCCTCAAACCGGTGCGCCCCGGTCCTCATTACTGATGCCACCCTGCGGAACCGCTCGGGCTCCGTTGACGATTCGAGATTCCACCCATATACTCAGCGGCGCGCAACTTGGGCTACATGGTCGCTCGCGCCGCTTCGTTCGCGGGGAAGGCCCTCGCCCTTGCAAGGCACGCGGCAAGTTCTCGGCCCTCCCCGCGCACCCACGCCTCCGGCGCGGGTACCCGACCGAGAGGGGCGGGCCCCAACCGACGCGCGTCCGCGCGCGGCGGGACGCGATGCCCCTCCTCGGACTCTCCCCCCGGACTGTGCGGTCCGACGTCAACTGTGGTTTATCTTATGCACCGCACAGTAGTAACCAGGTTCCCTGCAGAAGCCCGTTCTTGGAGCGGAGGGTACGATGACGGTGTTCACGGAACTGAACCGCGAGCCGGAGGGGAAGGATACCCACATGCGGCTCAAGCACAAGACATCCCAGAGGCGCAGATGACGGAGCAGACCAAGGGCCCCGATCTGTCCGCCCTCAGGATCGACGAGCGCGCGCGGCGTAGCGAGGGGCGTTTCAGATGGCTCCGCTGGTTCGGCGCCGGGTTCGGGGGCGTATTGTTGGTTGCGGCCGTGGTGTTTACTCTCAAAGGGAAAACACCCGTGGTGGAGGTGGCCACCGTGCGCGCCGGCGAGCCGGGCCGGCCTGCGCTGTTGAACGCGAGCGGGTATGTGACGCCCCGGCGGCGTGCCACGATCGCGGCCAAGATCACTGGCCGCGTCAGCGAGGTTTTCGCAGAAGAGGGGATGCGCGTTGAACCGGGGCAGATTCTCGCCACCCTGGACGATTCGGACACGCGGGCGCGCCTGATTTCCGCCACGGCCGACCGCGAGGCAACCGCGGCCACGCTGGCCGATCTGCGGGTCAACCTCGCCAGTGCCGAGCGCGACCGGCGGCGCATGGAGGCATTGTGGAAGGACGGAGGGGTCAGCGAGCAGCTTGTCGATCAGGCGCGGACGGCGGCAGACAGCCTGCGGGCGCGTATCGGGATGGCCGAGGAACAGGTGCGCGCCGCGGAGGCGCGCATCGCGGTCGCGCGGCAGGACCTGGACAACACGATTATTCGGGCGCCGTTTGCCGGCATCGTGGTTTCCAAGGATGCGCAACGGGGCGAGATGGTGTCGCCGATCTCTGCCGGCGGTGGGTTTACGCGCACAGGCATTGCCACCATCGTTGACATGAATTCCTTGGAGATCGAAGTGGATGTGAACGAATCCTATATTGCCCGGGTGAAGGCGGGACAGCCGGTGACGGCTGCCCTTGACGCGTACCCCGACTGGAAGATTCCTGCCAAAGTGCGCACGGTGATTCCGACGGCCGACCGGCAGAAGGCGACGGTGAAGGTCAGGGTAAGCTTCGATCGCCTGGACCCGCGCATTCTCCCCGATATGGGCGTGAAGGTGGCGTTTCTCGGAGAGGAGTCGAGTACCCGAGCGACAGGCGCGACCCGGGTTCTTGTTCCTCGGTCGGCCGTGCGAGAGGAAGGCGGCAGCCAAGTGGTGTTCGTGTACCGCGACGGGCGCGTGGAACGGCGCGCCGTCCGCCTGGGCCAGGTGCAGGGCAACGACCAAGAGGTGGTTGCAGGCCTGTCCAACGGAGAACAGATCGTGGTGAAAGGACTCGAAGGCCTCCGGGAGGGCCTTCGCGTACGCATACAGGGGTAACGGAGGCGTGAATGGTCAGAATCGATGGCAACGGCAACGAGAGCAGCCTGGTTCGGGTGCGGGGGCTGAATAAGACGTATCAGCGGGGAGGCGAGGAGATCCACGTGCTTCAGGGCCTGAACCTGGACGTGGATGCGGGGGAGTTCGTGGCCTTCATGGGTCCCAGCGGGTCCGGCAAGACGACGTTGTTGAACCTGCTGGGTGGGCTGGACCTGCCCTCGGCCGGCAGTATCACCGTGGCCGGCGACGAGATCACCCGAATGTCGGCCCGCAAGCTGACGGCGTGGCGGGCGCGGCATGTGGGGTTCGTGTTTCAGATGTACAACCTCATCCCTGTGCTCACCGCGTACCAGAATGTCGAATTGCCATTGCTGCTGACCGGCCTCTCGACGGCGGAGCG
Organism: uncultured bacterium; assembly: GCA_964576535.1. GTDB lineage: Bacteria > Methylomirabilota > Methylomirabilia > Methylomirabilales > 2-02-FULL-66-22 > 2-02-FULL-66-22. The sequence goes on from CAZNWB010000006.1 coordinate 16,278, forward strand.
CCGCAAGCACGTGGAGACGGCATTGGCGGTTGTGGGTCTTGCCGACCGTATGCAGTACTATCCGCGACAGTTGTCCGGTGGGCAAGAGCAGCGTGTGGGAATCGCGCGCGCCATTGTGGCCGACCCAACCTTCCTGCTCTGCGACGAGCCGACCGGCGACCTTGACCGCAAGAGCGCGGACGAGATCCTCGACTTGCTCGCCCGGCTCGTGCGAGAGCACGGCAAGACCGCGCTCATGGTGACCCACGACCCGCTGGCCGCAGACCGCGCGCGCGTCGTGCTTCACCTGGAAAAGGGCGTGCTCGTGGACGCGGTGATGGCGGGAGGCGCCCGATGAAGTACCGCCATCTCCTCTTTGCCAATCTGTTGCGGAAGAAGATCCGGACCAGCCTGACGGCCGGCTCCTTCGCCGCCGCGTTGTTCCTGTTCGGGATCCTGGCCGTGGTCCGCGGCGCGTTCCACCAAGGCGTGGAGGTGGCTGGTGCGGACCGGCTGGTGGTGGTGAACAAGATCTCCATCATCCAACCGCTCCCGCTCTCCTACCGGGACCGATTGCTGCGAATCCCCGGCGTGACGCAGGCAACGTTCGCCAACTGGTTCGGGGGCGTGTATCAGGATGAGCGCAACTTCTTCCCCCAGTTCGCCATCGATCGCGAAGCCTACCGGCAGATGTACCCTGAGTTCGTCATTCCCGACGGCCAGTGGCAGGCGTTCCTTGCGGACCGGGAAGGGGGAATCGTGGGCGAGGGTCTGGCGGAGCGGTTCAAATGGAAGCTGGGAGATCGCATTCCCATCCAAGGCACGATCTTCCCCGGCACGTGGGAGTTCAACATCCGTGGCATCTATCGCGGCAAGCGGCGGGAGGACGACACGACGCAGTTCTGGTTCCGCTGGGACTATCTGGACGAGCGGAAGGCGTTCCAGAAGGGATTCGTGGGGTGGTATGTGGTCCGAATCGCCAATCCGGACGATGGCGTCCGCGTGGTGAAGGCGATCGACGAGGAATTCGCGAACTCTCCTTGGGAGACGAAGACCGACACGGAGAAGGCATTCGCGGCATCCTGGGTGAAACAGATGGGGAACATCCAGTTCCTGATCTTGACCATCGGCGGCGTGGTGTTCTTCACGCTCTTGCTGGTGACCGGGAACACGATGGCCATCGCCGTGCGCGAGCGCGTCCGGGAACTGGCGGTGCTGAAGGCGATCGGATTGTCGGATCGGTTCGTGCTGATCCTGGTCATGACCGAGACGATGATCGTGGCGATCGTCGGGGGAGGGATCGGGCTGGCCCTGGCGAAACTGTTTACGCTGCGGGGGGATCCGACCCGGGGCCTGCTGCCATTCTTCTACTTGCCTCCGGATGCAATCGTCCTTGGGTTCGTGCTGGCGCTCGCGGTCGGCCTCATGTCCGGCATCCTGCCGGCGGTTTCCGCCATGCGACTCCGCGTGGTTGACGCCCTCCGGAGGGTCTGATATGGCCATACCCCTGACCTACAACCTGCGGAGCCTGAAGGCGCGCTGGACCTCGACCGTGGTGGCCGTGCTGGGCATCGCGGGCACCGTGGGGGTTTTTGTGGCCATGCTTTCGCTGGCGCGGGGGTTCAAGGCGACGCTGGTGGCATCGGGCTCCGCCCAGAACGCTATCGTGCGACGGGCGGGTTCCACCTCCGAGATGGAGAGCGTGGTCACGCTGGATCAGGCCCGGGTGATCGAGGACGCGCCGGGCGTCGCGCGGGGGAGCGCCGGTGCCCTGGTCAGCCCCGAAGTCGTCGTGGTGGCTCCATTTCCCCTGAAGAGCACCGGGACGGATGCCAATGTGCAGGTGCGGGGAGTCTCGCCGAAGGTTCTTTCGGTGCGAGACTCCGTCAGGATCACCGCGGGCCGGTTCTTTCAACCCGGGCTGAACGAACTGGTGGTGGGTGGGAATGTGACGCAGAGCTATGTCGGCTTTGAATTGGGGAAGACCGTGCGATTCGGCGGCGGATCCTGGACCGTGGTGGGGGTCTTCGAGGCCGGCGGAAGCGCGTTCGACTCCGAATTGTGGTGCGACGCCAATGTGCTCAATCAGGTCTACCAGCGCCCGCGGAACATCTTCCAGGCAGTCACGGTGCGGCTCACGTCCTCAGACGCACTGACCAGGTTCAAGGACGCGCTCACCTCCGACCCCCGGGTGACGGTGCAGGTGGATCGCGAGGTGGATTACTACGAGAAGCAGTCGCGGCAACTGACGACGCTGATTACGGTCTTGGGCGCGATCGTGGCGGTGGTCATGGGCATCGGCGCGGTCTTCGGTGCTTTGAACACGATGTATTCGGCGGTGGCGGAGCGGTCACGGGAAATCGCGACCATGCGGGCGCTGGGGTTCGGCACCGGCAGCGTCGTGATGTCCTTTGTCTTCGAGGCGCTGTGCATTGCCTTTGTCGGCGGTCTGCTGGGCTGTGTGGCCGTGTTGCCTCTGAACGGGCTGACAACGGGAGCCATGAACTGGCAGACCTTCTCACACCTGGCGTTCGCTTTCCGCGTCACCCCCTCTCTGCTGGGTTCAGGGCTGATATTCGCCTTGTTGATGGGGCTTGTTGGTGGCGTGCCACCCGCCATTCGGGCGGCACGACAACGAGTTGCGGTGGCGCTGCGAGAACTCTGAGGGAACCGGGCGGTCGGGCGCGCGGCCCACGGGCACGGCGTCTTGGAGCGCCCCCGGGGCTCGGCTTATGCGGGCGGAGTTCAGACACACATGACTAGCATGGCGCGAGACATTTGGATCGGTGCAGGCGTCGCCCACGAGAGGATCATGAGACTTCGACGGGCCACTCCCCCCGGCTGGACCCTGTGCTTGCTGGGGGTGTTGGTGGCGGCCTGCTCGAGTGCCCCCGTTGCGATCCCACCGCAGGCCGTCGAGACTTACCAGTTCCAGCAGATTCTGGGTGGCGTCCGCGTGGCCGTGGACCCGTTCTTCACCGTGGAGCGAACCCGGGGCGCCTTCCGCGGGGGCGACGAGTTTCCGGAGAAGGGTCTGCTGCCCGTACGGGTGGTCATCGATAACGGGGGTGCTGGCGACATCCGGGTGGATCCGAGCGGGTTCCGGCTCGTCCGCGCGAATGGCGACACCGAGGTTCCCCTGTCCCCGTACGATGCCTTCTCCATGATACGGTTGTCGGTGGGGTGGTGGGGACTGGGGGCGGGATTCGTTGGCGGCTCGGTCCCGGCGGTCCGAAACGAGGGTCGCATGAAGGACATCGAGGCCCGGGCGCTGAAAGAGACGACGGTCTCCCCGGGCAGGTCGGCCACCGGCTTTGTGTACTTTGCGATCCGGGAAGGGGAAGTCAACCTGTCGGGCCATCGCATCGCATTTCCGCTGCAAGGACCGGCGACCCGGGAGATGACCTACGAGATCCCCATCGCCGGCCGGCGGGACATCCCGACGCCGGCCAGTCGGCCTGAGACTGCACCCCCGGCGAAGCCCTTGGCGCCGTCGGACCCGACAGCCCCCCAGGCTCCCATCCGCACCGAGGGTGCCGGCGGCGGCGTGATCATCCGCAGCCCCTCGCCGTAATCCGACGCGGCAACCAGGCAATTGGGCGATCCGGCAATCTGGGTCTTCCTGGTTGCCAAATTGCCAAGTTGCCTGATTGCCTGATTGCCTCAGCGGAAGGTGACGACGCTGCGGGCGACCTCGCCGCGCTCCAGGGCGGCGTAGGCCTCGTTGATCTCTTCGATGGGGTAGGTGCGGGTGACGAGTTCGTCCAACTTCAGCTTTCCCGCCTGGTACAGGTCAATCAGCTTTAGGATGTCCTGCCGGAAGTCGCCCGACCCGTAGAGGCTCCCCGTGAGGACCCGCTCATCCCAGGCCAAGGGCAGAGCAGGAATCGGAACCTCGGCCTTGGTCGGGCTGATGCCCACGACGACCGCCATGCCGCACTTGGCGAGAACGTCGTACGCCTGGCGGATCGTGAGCGGCAGGCCCACCACCTCGAAGGCGTAGTCCACCCCCCGCTTGCCCGTAAGGGTGCGGACCTGTTTCACAGGATCGCCGGCAGAGGCGTTGACAGTGTGGGTGGCGCCGAACTGGCGCGCGTACTCCAGCTTGTTCTCCCGCAGGTCCACCGCGATGATCATTCTGGCGCCGGCGAGCGCCGCGGCCTGGACGACGTTCAGCCCGACGCCCCCCGTGCCGAAGACGGCGACACTGGTCCCGGGTGCGACCTTGGCGGCATGCATCACCGCGCCATACCCGGTGGTCACCGCACAGCCGAGCAGCGCCATCCGATCCAGGGGGAGGTGGGGGGGAACCCTGAGAAGTGCTCTCTCCGGGATCACGGAATATTCTGCAAAGGTGGACACGCCGCCGAACCGCTTGATCTCCTGGCCGTCCAGGCTGAAGCCGGTGCCGCCGCCCGGCAGGGTGCCCGTCCGCCGGAGCTCCGTGCCCGTAACGCACAGCGCCGGTTTCCCCCGGAGACAGAATTCGCAGCTCCCGCAACTCAGGCGCCAGAGTGGAACGACGTGGTCTCCGGGCTTCAGGGAGGTCCCAGCGGTTCCCACCTCGGCGACAACACCCGCTCCCTCGTGTCCCAGGACCGCGGGCAGCGGCGCCTCCAGATCGCCCTTCATCACGTGCAGGTCGCTGTGGCAGACGCCCCCGACCGCCATGCGCACCAGGACCTCGCCCGCCCGGGGAGACGCGACCTCCACCTCGCGGATGGCAAGCGGCTGGCCCGGCTCGAAGAGAACGGCCGCTCTGGCCTTCATGGTTGGACACCCGTCTGCTCACCGGGTGACTCCCCCGGCCATCCCTGGCCCGGGGTCCCGGCGGATTACATCACCACGCCGCCGTCCACGTGCAGGGCCTGGCCCGTGATGTTGCGCGCCTCGTCCGAGGCGAGGAAGACGGCGGCCCAGCCGATGTCCTCGGGCATCTGTTCCCGCTTCATGGGGACGATGGCGTTCACCCGGCTCTCGAAGACCTGGCGCGGCGTCATGCCTGAGAACTGGCCGCCCGACTTGGCCATCCGCTCCGCCGTCTCCTGCCAGAAGGCAGTCCAGAGAATGCCGGGGCAGATGGCGTTGACATTGATGTTATGCGCGGCCAGCTCCTTGGCCACGATCTTTGTAAAGGTGATGACCCCCATCTTGGAGACGCTGTAGGGGGGCATCGAGGGCGAATTCATCGGCCCGGCAATGGAGGCGATGTTGATGATCTTGCCGGCCTTCCGCTCGATGAAGTGGGGAGCGATGGACTTGCACGCCAGGAAGACCGACTTCACGTTGACGGCATAGACGCGGTCCCAGTCCGCCTCGGTGTTGTTGGTGAAGGGGAGACCGGGCTTGCTGGAGACACCGGCGTTGTTCACCAGAACGTCAATTCTGCCTAGGTCCCGCCTCACCCGGTCAAAGAGGGCCTGAATGTCGGCCTCCTTGGTCACGTCGGTCTTGACGACCACGGCCTTCCGGCCCAGGGCCTTGACCTCGTCGGCGACCTTGCCGGCCGGCTCGACCTGGAGGTCGGCGATGGCGACGTCCGCCCCTTCCTTCGCCATGCAGAGGACGATTCCCTGCCCGATGCCCATGGCGCCGCCGGTTACGATGGCTACCTTGCCTGCGAGTCGCATGAGACCTCCTTTCCCGAAGACCCTTCTTGATCCACAGATTTCGCAGATTCCCGCAGATTCATCCGGAACGACCTCCCCCTTGAAATCGGCCAATCTGCGCCCCTCGGTTGCACTCGGGGCCGTTCGGCTGAGCTCACGACGAAGCCCTGAGCCTGCCGAAGGGTAATCTGTGGATAAATGATCGTCCGTTACCAGGTGTCCCCGGGCCTGGCCGCCCACTCGATCCCCAGCTCGGACAGCTTGGCGAAGGTCGGCCAGCCGGTGTCGGGGTCCCAGCCCTCCATCTGATGGTAGAGGCGGAGGGCACGGGCGAATGTCTCCGGGTCGATCCGGACGCCCTTCAGCGGCCCGTCGGTGAAGGCCTCGTGCAGGCGGGCCGGCAGCAGGTCGTCCTTGGGCGTGAAGCCCTCGCGGCAGTTGAAGACGCGGGCCAGGGCCGCGCCGCGCTCCACCACCTTGAAGAGCTCCCACAGGCTGGTGTCCCAACCGGTGAGGGCCCGGGCCAGGTTCACCACGGGGGTGACACCCAGGATGTCAATGGGCGCCGCTGCCAGGTTGCAGATTCCCAGGGAATGACCCAGGTTCCACCAGTGCTGGGCGTAATAATACGCCCGAACCTTGCGCGGCGACAACTCCAGGCGGGGCATGGGGTCGCACAGGCCCAGGGGCTCCAGGGCGTGGCCGCCGGAGGGATGGAGCCCCTCGTACGCCGGATCGTGCGGGGCCCGCATGTGATCGGCGCCCCCCGGCGACGTGGCGTAGGCGAGCGAGAGCCCCTGCTTGCCTCGCGGCTCGTGCAGGGGGATCTCCTGTCCCTTGACGTGCAAGGCATAGCGCTCCGCGCCCCGACCGATCCGCTGGGCCGCCCGCTTCACCCCGTCCGCCAGGACGTCGCCGAAGCCTTCCCGGCGGGCCATCTTGACCACCAGCTGGAGCAGCGCGTCCGCGTTGCCGAAGCGGAGGTCGATCCCGTCGGTGTCGGCCTTGGTCAGGATACCCCGTTCAAAGCATTCCATGGCGAAGGCGATGGTCATGCCGGCCGAGATGGTGTCCAGGACGTATTCGCCGCAGAGCTGGTTGAACTTGGCGATGGCCTGGATGTCCCCGATCCCGCAGGCGGAGCCGCCGGCCCCGATGGTCTCGTACTCGGGACCGCCGTACTTGGGCGTGACCTCGAGCGCCGGGACCTCCACCTCGCGCTTGCAGGCGATAGCGCAGGCGAAGCAGGTGCCCTCGTCGGTGAGGATGGTCGCGGCCATGTGCTGGCCGCTGATCTCCTTGGCGTGCTCGAAGGATCCCTGCTGGAAGTTGCGGGTCGGGAGGATCCCATCGGTGCTGAAGGCGACGACGTTCCGCGAGGTGCCGAACTTGTGGAGCATGTCGGCATTCCGGTCATAGTGCTCGCGGAACCACTTCTGGACCTGGGCCAGCGCATCGGGATCCTTGGGCTCCAGCTTGCCCTTCCCCCGGACGGCGATGGCCTTGAGCCGCTTGCTGCCCATGACGGCGCCCAGGCCGCAGCGGCCGTTGAAGTGCTTCAGCTCGTTGACGATGTTGGCCAGCCGGACGCCGTTCTCGCCGGCGACGCCGCACTGGAGGATGCGGGCCCGCTTGTCCGTCTCCTGCTTGAGGGTGTCCTGGACCTCGCCCGACAGCTTCCCCCACAGGTGGGAGGCGTCCCGGAGTTCCGCCTTCTCCTCGGCGATCCACAGGTAAACCGGCCGGGGCGATTGACCGGTGACGAGGATGCCGTCGAAGCCGGCCAGCTTCAGCTCGGGCCCCCACCAGCCGCCGGCCTCTGCCTCGCCATATCCGCCGGTGAGGGGGGACTTAGCCGCCACGCTGAACCGGTTGGTCCCGGAGACCGGCGCCCCCGTGGTGAGGCACGTGGCGATGACCAGGACGTTGTCGGGGCCGAGCGGATCGATTCCCGGCTTGACCTCCCGGACGAGCCAGTAGGCCGCCATGGCGTTTCCGCCCAGGTACATGCGGTAGGTGAGCTCGGGGACCTCCTCGACCCGGGTCTCCCCCCGGGTCAGGTCCACCCGCAGGAATTTGCCGTTATATGGACCCTGCATGCGTCCCTCCTTCTCGTGGCATCAGGATTCCGCACGGTGTGCCGGCGCCCGGCCTCACAGGGCCGGTCAAGTGCAAGGGCTCCCCCCGGAATTCTGCCGCAAGATCCCGGGCGGGAAAACCCCTGACCGAGAGAGGTTCGGATGTGCAGACCTTTTCCCCGCGGGGCCGGCGGTGGGCAGCCACCCGGGAGTCTAGACATATGAGGACAGTCTCGCAAGCCGGAGGAGGCAAAGGATCGGAAAACATACAGGAGGAAAAGGGGTCGTTCACTCAGGAACGGATCACAGGATGAGGGCTGGCGCAAATACCGTAGGCCCGAGAGGACTTGCCACTCGTCCCCAATCGTTCGACACCAGCGATGCGACCCGGGACGACCTTGCAGCGGGTCGGCCAGTTGGGGCATAATGCATTCGGCGTCATTGGGGATGACGAAGGGACGGCCACCCGTCCTGGCCCACGAAGGGGAGACAGGTCGGGGAGAAGGCAAGATTGCCCAGAAAGGATGGGGGGGTCATGGCAACCCTGCATCTGGGGTTTCTGGCATCCCATGGCGGCAGCAACATGCAGGCGATCATTGATGCCTGCAAGGCCGGGCAACTGGACGGCAAGCCATGCGTCGTCATCAGCAACAACTCGGATTCGATGGCCCTGCAGCGGGCTCGGAACGAGGGGATCCCCTGCTATCACATCGGTGGACTCACGCATCCTGGGTCGGCGGAGGATGAGGAGATCCTGCGGGTCTTGAAGCGACATGGTGTGGATACGGTGATCCTGGCTGGGTACATGAAGAAACTGGGGAACCTTACGCTGCAGGCGTATCGAGGGCGGATCCTCAACATCCACCCGGCCCTACTGCCGAAATTCGGCGGCAAGGGGATGTACGGCAAGCGTGTGCACGAGGCGGTGCTGGCGGCGGGAGAGAAGGTCACTGGTGTCACGATCCACCTGATTGATGAGAACTACGATACCGGGCCGATCATCAATCAATGCCAGGTCCCGGTGTGTGAAAGCGATAGCGTGGATTCCTTGAGCGAGAGGGTGCTGAAGCACGAGCACAGGCTGTACGTAGAGACCTTGCAGATGATCAGCGACGGAAGGATCCGGTTGCCATAATCGGCCGCCCGCCAATCAGCCCACACTTCTCCCCGCAGCGTCGAACTTCCTTCGGCTTTCAGGCAGGGAACATCGCGGGCCCTGAGCCATCGAATGCGGTCGGAAAAGCCAGTACGGCGGCGGCATCGCCGGAGGGCGTCCACGGCTCCCGTCTGGCGAAGGCTCAGCGCCTCGGCCGGTGAGTAGTCGAGTTCGGCGAGAATCTCGTCGGTGTACTGGCCGAGGTGGGGCGGGGGGGTCATGCGGTGGACAGCGTGGGGGCTGGCCATGCCTTCAATGCCGGCTTCCTCTACGGCATGTTAAAAGATCTCCCGTTCCAAGAATGTGCCCGACTCGGTCAGATCGTGGCCCACTGTTCCCTGCGGGCCCCGGGGGCCCGCGAAGGATTACCCACATTCCGGGAGTTGCAACAGGCCTATCGGCGGCACTTCGGATCGGACCTCAGTTCGCCGCCCGCTTCCTGATTCATCCCCCTTCTGAACACACGGGAGACCGCAAGTCCACTTCGTCAACAACGTCCCTCATCCCGTCCCTCATCCCGTCCCTCATTCCAGATCGAGGAGGTTCATACCTTCCAGGGTTCCCTCCATGCTGTCTAGCCCTTGCCGCCGATCAAGTCGTAGAGCGGAGAATCGGTTTCCCGGGGGGCCCAGGTTTCGCGCACCCAGGCGTAGGTGGGGTCATCGGCGGCCTGCATGGACCGGACGTCCCCGGCCAGCACGTTGAGGTAGTAGCAGTGGGATCCCGGGCCGGCCACCACGGGGTGGTAGCCCTCTCGGATCAGCACGAGGTCGTTGTCCCGCAGCGTGAGGGTTTCATCGATCCGGCCGTCCTTGGTGTACAGCCGCTGGATGGCGAAGCCGTCCGGGTGGCTCATCTTGTAGTAATAGATCTCCTCCAGCTTGACCTCGTGGGCCGAGTTGGCCTGGTCATGCTTGTGGGGCGGGTAGCTCGACCAGTTGCCGCTGGGGGTGAAGACCTCGACGATCAGCAGGCGCTGGGCGGGAAAATCGGGCCGCACCACGTGAAAGATCCGCCGGGTGACGTTCTTGCTGCCGCGGATTTCGATGGTCACGTCTTCGGGCCGGATGACTCGTGGGGGAAAATCCCGCTCGGCCTTAGCGCTGCACAGTGCAACCTCGAGTGCGGTGATGGCCCGCACCGCATAGGCGGTCCGCCGGGGGAGGTACAGGGCGTAGGGCAACCCGTCGAAGACGTTCTGGCGTTTTCCGAGACCTTTCCAGGTGCCCGCGGTGGACTCGACCTCGCACTCCCCTCCCAGGATGATCAGCGCGGTTTCGCGGTCCCCCGTCTCTGCAGAGAGCTTGTCTCCCGCCCGGAGGCTTCGGACGGCGAAACTGATGTACCGCCAGCCCGCACGGTCGGGAGTCAGGGAAATGATTTCCCCCGCCTCTCCGGGTTTCAAGGAATTCGGACGGATCAACAGGTCGGTGTGGGTCGGCATCTGCTCTCCCTCCCGTGGCTGGACAGGCCGGAACGCTCCGTGGCGGCTTCAGAGGATTGAGGGTCCACCGGGCAGGGGCCCCGGCCCGTTCCGGTGACGTCAGGGGAACGATATCATACCAGATGTTCACTCTGCCACCAGGAATCAGGCAAGGCGTGGGAGATGCCAGATGCCCTGTCGTGTCGGCCCGACGCTTCCCAGCTTGCCGGGCATGTCCAGTTGGGGCATAATGGCCCGGCACGCCAAGAATGGTTTATCTTCGGATGTGAGCCACACCAGGAGTCCACGATGCCACAGAGGGGCGGGAGGGGAATACCCAAGCAGGGGAACAAGGCAGCCACCCGTGCAGTTGAGAGGAGAGAGGGGACCATGCTCACCAAAGCCATACAGGATGCCATCAACGATCAGATCAATGCCGAGCTCAACTCCGCCTACCTGTATCTCTCGATGTCGGCCTACTGCGCTGCCGCCAATTGGACGGGCTCCGCCCGGTGGATGCGGGTGCAAAGCCAGGAGGAGCTGTCCCACGCCATCAAGTTGTTTGACTACATCACCGATCGGGGTGGGCGCGCGACACTCAGACCCCTCTCCCAGCCAACGACGGACTTCAAGTCGCTGCACGCAGTCTTCCAGCAAGTCCTGGAGCACGAGCAGGGGGTGACCAAGAAGATCCACAAGCTGTGCGAGCTGGCAGTCAAGGAGAATGACTACGCGACCCAGGTCATGTTGCAGTGGTTCGTCACGGAACAGGTCGAAGAGGAAAAGACCGTCAGCGAGATCCTGGCCCAAGTGAAGATGATTGGAGAGCAGAGCACTGCCCTGTTCATGCTGGATCGGCACCTGGGCACGCGGACGGCGGGGAGCTGATACGCGGCGGATCTGGGGGACGAGGGTCCGCCCCCTCTTCCTCGTGTGGAGAGGGGGCGGTGCCATTTGTATTGACCTCGAGGGATGCCAGAGAAAGGAACCGCACATGGCAAGCATCCAGCCGTATTGCGCCAAAGAGGTGTTCGACCCCCCCACCTATGCCCAGGCAATGAAGGTCAGCGGGGCCCAGACGATCCTGTTCCTGTCGGGCCAGGTGGCTTACGACGAGAAGGGGAATCCGGCCCACCGGGGCGACTTCGCTGCCCAGGCCCGCGCCGTCTTCCGGGCCATCCAGGCCCAAGTCGAGGCCGGCGGGGGCACCCTGGCGAGCGTCGTGAAGCTGAATACGTACCTCACGGACATCCGGCAGCGCGCCGACCTGATCCCGGTGCGGGAGGAGTTTTTCGGCAAGAAACTGCCGGCGTCCACCTTGGTGGGTGTGAGCGCCCTGGCCCACCCGGACTGGCTGATCGAGGTGGAAGCCATCGCCGTGGTGTGAGCCAATACCGCATTCGACCCTGGTGTCGAATCCGGAAGACCTCGCGATGGGGAAAAGGCGCTTGGCTTCGAACCGCTCCCGACGGGCGACGTTTGCCATCCTGGCGTTGCTGCCGGCGACGCTGCTCATGGGAATGGGCAGCTCGACGATCGGACCGGACGAGGTGGTGGTATTCTACCCCACGGCAGGGTACCGGAGCGGGGACGGCTGGACCGTGCCCATCCATGGGGTGATCTACAAGCCGAAGGAACCTCGCGCCTTCGCGCCGCCACGGTCGGACTCTTCCGCCGGCTCTTCAGTGTGAAGCAAGGAGAGGGCGGTGAGGTGTTCACCGAGAGAGCCAGGCCCTTCCTGGTGGACAACCAGCAGGGGAAGGCGATCTCCGTCCGACTGGGAACCAAGGACTATCCCGTTGGCCAATCCGGGGCCAATGGGCATTTCCGGGGGACCATCCGCCTGGGGAAGGAAGAGGCGGCGGCCCTGGTTCGCGGCCCCGGGGGTCAGGCCGGATGGGTAATGTTCCAGGCCGTCACGCCGCCGGGGGACGACCGGATATTCCCGGGGAAAGTGGGGTTGCTGGCCGAGACGGGAATCTCCGTGATCTCGGACGTGGATGACACGGTCAAGGTGAGCCAGGTACGGGACCGGCGCGAGTTGTTGGCCAACACCTTCCTGCGTGAGTTCCGGGGCGTCCCGGGCATGGCGGAGGCATACCGGAAGTGGGCCGCAGATGGGGCGGCGTTCCATTACGTGTCGGCAAGCCCCTGGCAGCTCTACGACCCCCTCGCCCGATTCCTCGCCGCCGAGGGCTTCCCCGACGGCAGCTTTCACCTGAAGGTCTTCCGCCTGAAGGACCCGAGCTTTTTCGATCTCTACGCCGACCCCGAGGCGTACAAGCGCCGGGCCATCGAACCGATCCTCAAGAGCTTTCCAGGCCGCAAGTTCGTGCTCGTAGGCGACTCAGGGGAGAAGGACCCCGAGGTCTATGGGGCCCTGGCCCGCGACCATCGCGCCCAGATCGTCCGGATCTTCATCCGGGACGTTACCGGAGAGCCGGCCGACGGCGAGCGGTATCGGACCGCCTTTCAAGCGGTGGGGAAAGAGCGCTGGAGGGTCTTCCGAAGCGCGGACGAAATCCGAGATCTCATCCTGCCTTGAATTGGGTGTTCGATCCTCAGCGGTGGAATGGGCCCGCGGCCATACATTGATGAACGCCAGCAGGGCCATGCGGCATCGGAAATCATCGCCGGAGGGGAGACGCGAGCGACTGCTGCGGCGCCATTTCCCGGACGCCGAGGAGTACCTGGTGAGGATTCCCGGGGCCATCCCTGACCTCATCGACTCCTACGCCCTTCTCTGGACGGCCCGGAGGATTGCACGCCAGCAAGCGGTGGTTCTTCCCCCGGACCCGGAAATGGACGCGCGCGGTCTTCGCGCCGAGATCGTCGCTTGAGGGATGATGCGGTTTCTACCGGTTGGTGGGTCTCGAAAAAAGCATGCGGGAGGGGTCTTTCGACCTCTCCCGCATCCCAGGAACGAGCCGCCAGTCGAAGAAAGATAGTAGCCGTCGTTCCTAACCCCGCCGGCGCGCCGTTGCTTGCGACTTGCGGCGCACACGTTTCCCGCCTCCGGCAGGACCGGCTCCCATGGCCACCTTGCCCTTGGGTCGGAGGGCGTCCAGGTACCTCTTGATGGTGCGATACTGGCTCTTGCCGTCCAGACCCGCCTCCGCCAGCACCATCTCGCCCTGACCGCTCCCGAGGAAGTGCCCCTTGCGGAACGGGTGGAGCGTCAGGGAGCGACCCAGATCGGACTTCACCCACCGGAACATGGTGGGCAGGGTAAAGCCGGTGATCCCCATGGCCTCCAGGGCCCGCTCCTCGGGGAAGATCTGGCGCTGTTTGACGGCGGGGAGCAGGTCGAAGAGCTCCGCGCTGGACACGTAGTAGACCCAGAGGTCCAGCCCGCCCTTGTCGATCAGCGGCAGGGCCTCTTGGAGGAACGCATACGTGGCCGCGCTCTCCTGCAGGACCAGCGTCCCCTCCCCCTTTCCGCGAGGCTTCCGCAACAGGTAGACGCCGCTGACGGCATCCTCCACCGGCGCCAACCCGAGTGCCGCCCGGTCCAGGACCTTCTCGTTGGGCCGCGTCACGAAGGGGGCGATGAGCGCGGGCCGCCTTGCGAGCGCGGCCGCAAGCAGCGGGAAGTTCTCCTGGGGGTCCCACGGCGTCAGCGTGATGGCCGTCCCCCGCGGGAAGTTCTCCTGAAGGATCTGGAGCGGCTGCGGATCGGCATGGGTCGGGCCATCCTCGCCCGTCTTCAGGCCGGCGTGGGCGCAGATGATGATCATCGGCCGGTAGGGTTCTCCGGTCAGGGCGTGGCGCGCCTGGGCGCCGATGGCATGCAGGCGCGCGGCGATGTGGCTCAGCGGAGCGATGAAGGCGCCATACGAGGAACCGACGCCGATGTGATGGCCGAACGTCGAGAGGCCGGCCAGGACCCCCGACATCCCGTCCTCACAGATCCCGCCGATGGACAGGATCCGCGGAGCCGGGTTCTTGACGGCGTTCCAGTACCCGTCACCGAACCCTGCCCCCGTGACATTCACGCTGGTCGAGCCCAAGAGGTCGGCGGCCGCGGCGAAGATCGCCCCGCCGGACACCTGGTTGAAGTGCTGCAAGGCCCGTCCCAACTCGGCCCGCAGCGTGGTGACCGCCCCGGGCTTGAGCCGGAGTTCCGCGGGGGTGCCGGGACCCTTTGCGGCCAGCTGGTAGACGGCGTCCACCTTCGGCGCGTTCGGTCGAGGCCTGCGGTTCAGCCGGTTGAGTCGATCGCGGGCCGCGACCAGCCGGGCGACCAGGGCTTGAGCCGCCGGGCGGCTGTCCTCGATCACCTTGCGCACGATCTGGAGGGATTCCCAGAAGCACTGCTCCAGGATGGCGGCGCCGTCATCGCTCGTCTGGCACCGCTGTTTCCCGGCCTCACAGGTGGGAACCATCATGTCCGCCTTGCCGGTCAGGTCCGCCAGCGCCTGACAGAAACCGTCGGAGCACAGCTTGTGGCCGGCACCGTGTGCGGCCTTGCCTTCGACCCCGTACTGCCAGCCCTTGACCGTGCGGTAGATGACCGCGGTGGGCTGGCCGTTGCTGAGCCCCACCGCGGCGCGCTGGGCGGCAATGACCTGCTGGAAGTCCTTTCCGTCCGGGACAAAGACCACGTTCCAGTCGTGGAGGTGAAACAGCTCCATGGGGGTCCATTGAACGTAGTCACCGGGTTGGCTGCCTTCCCGGCAGACGCGGTTGGAGTCGATGGATGCCTGGTTCCAGTCCAGGTGCAGGATCGCATTTCCCAGGGATGCGGTGCCGGCCGCCGCCAGCACTTCATAGACGCGACCGGGGGTCAATCCTCCTTCGCCCTCCACGATGTGGATGCGGGGGGCGTTTGCGCCATAGTAATCCTTCGCCCCAAAGGCGAGCCCCAGCGAGCTGGCGACCCCCACGCCGGAGGCCCCGGTCGAGAGCCGGATGAACGGCGTCTGAGGGGTTGGATGGCCATCCAGGGCCTTGGCGCGAAACTTGGTGAAGAGGGGGGTCTGCGTGATGGGATTGCGGCGGAAGCCCAGGAGATCCTCCAGGCGCAGGCGGAACTTCACGTCCTTGGGCAGCAGATCGGGTGCGTGGAGGCGCGCGATCTCGTCCCGGATCGCCCACATCGCGTACAGGCCCATGGCTTTGTGTCCGGCGGCATAGGAGATGATGTCGGCGTCCTCCCGATCGGGCTGCGCCAGATCGTAGTTCACCGCGTCGAAGAGCAGCCCGGCCACGAAGCGTCCGGAGGAAATCGACCCTCCCGGGTGTCCGGACATCGGCACGTAGTTGTACAAGAGGGCACACAGCGAGCGATAAACGAGGTCCAGGGTTTCGAAGTGGCCGATCTCCTCGGGCGAGAGGGGCGGCTTCTCGGATTTCAGAAGGGTGGTCACATCCGCATACGTTCCGCGTCTCGGCCCAAACTCGAATGCCATACCGAGCCTCCTTTCTGGCTGGTGAGCCACGTGTTGAACGCGGCCGATTTCGACAGGGGTTGACCGTGCGGTCCGGGGCCGTCCGGGCAGAAAACGGGGCCCACGGATCCGAGCCGCCTGACCGATGCTGCCAAGATAGAATTTTCCGGGAAGGGCTCGCAATCGTTTTTCACGGATTGGAAGCAAAGTAGGACAGCGGGGGGGGTCGAGGCGGCGGCCGCCAGTCTCGGCCGGGGCCTGTGCCCCGGAACGGAGGTGTCCCGGGACGACGTTGCGGGCGCGGGCAGGTGGGTACCGGTCACGCGGCGGGGGGACGAGCGGGCAGATCGGATGAGAAGATCAACAACTGAGGGGGCGGACAATCACGGTGTTGCCACCCTTGGACTGCGCCTCGTGGAGAGCGGCCAGGCTGGCCTGGACCAGATCGGCGGCGCCGTCCGGGCCATTCGGGATCCCCGCGGCCACGCCCAGGCTGATGGTGACCGAGCCGGCCGGGGCGCCGCCGAGGTCTTGGCCCTGGATGGCCGAACGAAGGCGATCGGCTTTCACCCGCGCTCCCTCCGCGGGAGTGACCGGGAGCATGAGCAAGAGGTGACCGGACGTGTCTCGGCTCAGCAGGTCAGTCTTGCGAAGGTTCGCCTTGACGAACATCGCCAGGTCCCGCAGAGCCGACTCGGATTCCAGGGGGGCGCCGGGGTCTGGCCCGATGGCGACGCACGACACGGGATGGCGGTGCCGCGAGGCCCTGGCCACCTCCTCCTCCAATCGTCGGCGGAAGACGTGCAGGTGGTAGACGCCCAGGCGCTCGTCCTCCAGGGCGAACCGCTGCAGGTCCACCTGGTCGAGTTCGAGATTCTCGAAGACATGCGCGTTCCGCAGGGCGTTGGCGGCCACCTCGGCCACGAACTGGCAGGTGCGGACGTTCCGCTCGCTGAAGGGACGGGTGGTCCTTGCGGTGCAGAGCACCAGCGTGCCCACCACGCTGTCCCGCAGGCTGATGGGAAGGACCAGGAGGGAGCGGAAACCGAGGGCGCGCATATTGTCCCGCACTGGGGCCATGAGCGGGTCCGTATCCACGTCCTGGATCAAGACCAGCTTGCGCTCCTGGACGGCCTGGATGATCTCGGGGTACTGGGTGAGGTCGAGGTGGAACTTCCGGAAGGGCGCCTGGCTGGAGGCTAATACCAACCCCTGCTGATCATGCTGGCGGATCACGACCAGGGAGCAGCGGGGGGCATCCACCAGCCTCGCCGTTCCCTCCACGATGATCCGGAAGGTTTCTTCGGAGGGGAGGGCAGAGGTGACCGCCTTGGACATCTCCAGAACGCTGGCCAGGTCCTGTTTTTCTCCCTCGAGCTCGTCCTGGTACGTCTTGGCCCGCAGGTGCCCCTTCACGCGGGCTAACAGCTCGACCTGGCTCACCGGTTTCACCAGGAAGTCGTCCGCCCCGGCCTCGAACCCCTTGACCATCTCGGTCTTCCCGCTCGGCTCCGTCATCAGGATGACGGGCAGGTGCTGGCCGCTGGTCGTCTTGCGGACCTGGTGCAAGACGGCCAGGCCATTGACATCGGGAAGGTGGATGTCCAGCAGGAGCAGGTCCGGGGGGTCGTGCCGGATGCGCCGGAGGACCTGGGGCCCGCTGCCGACCACCCGAACGAGATAGCCGGCGCTGGCCAGCAGGTCCCGCAGGAAATTGCGAGAGAGCCGATCCCCGTCGGCCACCAGAATGACCCGCTGCTCGCTCCAGCCCGTCCCTTGGCCTCCGGGCCGGTTCACGCCGACCTCTCTTCGCCGCGGGCGGGACGCTGACGCGCACTGCACTGGGTCCCCCGAAGGTCGGCGTTGAGGTGCGCCAGGACCTGGAGAATCGCCTTCGCCGTCACAGGCTTGGCCAGGATGGCGTCCACCTCGGGCCGGTGCCGGTCCGCCTCGCTGAGGGTCGCGCCCCATCCCGTGATCAGGACCACGGGTGTCCGCGGTCGGAGCCGCTTCACGCCCTGGGCGACCTGCCAGCCGCTCATCCCGGGCATTCCGAGGTCGGTAAGGACCACGTCGAACTTGGAGATCCCGAAGAGCCGAAGCCCCTCCTCGCCCGAGCCCGCCACCGCCACGAAGTGCCCCTCTCGTTGCAGGGCCGCGTAGAGGCTGACCCGAATTCCCTCGTCGTCATCGACCACCAGGATCCGGAGGGGTCCAGGCACGGAGACGGATGCCTCGGGCTCCTCGGCCAGCTTGCCCTCGGCCGCCGGAAGCGTGACTGTGAAGGTTGTCCCGGCCCCGGGGGCCGTCTTGACACTGATGGTGCCGCTGTGGCTCTTCACAATCCCGTAGCTCACGCTGAGCCCCAGGCCCGAGCCGCCAGGGCCTTTGGTGGTGAAGAACGGATCGAAAATCTGGGCGCGGACCCCCTCGGCCATCCCGATGCCGGTGTCGGCCACGGTGAGCTCCACGCGGCTGCTATCGGGCAGGCCGCGGGTGGCCAGGCGGAGGATGCCACCCTTGGGCATGGCATCCACCGCGTTCACGATGAGGTTGGTCAGGACCTCCCGGATCTCGGAGGCGTCCCCCAGCGCCGGTGGGATGTCCCCGAGTTCGGTCTGCACCTCGATGTGGATGTCGGACAGGTGGGCGTCGTCCTTCCACCGGGACTTGGTGATCTCCAGGCTGTCGCGAACGGCGCTGTTGAGATCGACGGGGCGGAGGTCCGCGGTCTTGGCCGGCCGGGTGAACTCCTGGAGGCGCCGGACGGTGCGGGCCCCGTCGTGCGCGACGCGTTCGATCACCTCGACGTGGGAGATCCACTTGGGATCCGGAAGCACCTGGCGGAGCAGCTCGGACCGGACCATGATGGTGGCCAAGATGTTGTTGAAGTCGTGCGCCACCCCCGCGGCCATCTCTCCCAGGGCGGCGAGACGCTCCGTGCTCAGGTGTTGTCCCTGGGATTCCTTCAGCTCCTGGTAAGACCGTTCGAGGCTGGCCCGCCTTGCCGCCGCGTCCAGGATCGTTCCCAGGTGCGCGGCGATGCCGGCCAGGGATGCCAGGTCGCCCGCTCTCAGGCGCCAGCATCGGCGCCGCCACAGCACGATGGCTGCGACGGGCCCGTCGGATCCCAAGCATGGGACTCCGACGACGGAGCCCACCTTCTCATTCGCCAGGGCGAGCGTCCCTGGCTGCCGGCCGCGGCGCGTGTCGGAGATGCAGTGGGCGCCTCCCTGTGTCAGCATCGAGGAGGCAAGGGCGCGAACGGAGCCGGGCACCGGGTCAGCCTGGGTGTCTCCCGCCTCCGGGATCCCGTCTCCGCTGGCCGTGTGGATCAGGATCTCGCTTTCCGGGAATCCCTTGCACAGGGCATCCCGGGCGAGGGAGAGGAGCTGCGGCGTCGTGCCTGAGTTCGAGGGAATGCGGCGGAGGGCATCATGAACCTCGGCGCACGTGTGGGTACGGCGCGGCCGCACCGGAATTGTTGCGCGGCCTCGCACGTGAGGCGCCTCGGGATGGTTCCTGGACCGCGATCGCATACGCCCTTCGCCCTCGGGAAGTTCCGGAAGGTGCCTGAGGCAGTTGGCTGCTAAAGAGAAATGGTCCAGCTGGGCGATCCTGGGAACAGAGCGGTGCCCGGAAAGGCGTCAATCTAGCTAAGATTTGCAACCTTTGTTCCCCCATGTGGAGGAGGTCACGCTGGGGTACAGAGAGGCAGGAACTCGCGGAATATACTGATCTCGTGAGGGGTTCTCCAAGGGGACGCCGCCTCAGGCAGGGTGCGTCCAGTGGGGCTCATTCCGTCACAGCACGGCCTGCTGAGGCAGAAGCCGTCTGAAATCCCACCAGACAGGAAAAGCGCTCGCCCCACGCGGGACAGCAGTCTCTATTTTGCCCTTGCTCTTTTCTCCCATGGGTAAGGAGTCGCTTGGTCCGGTAGGCTGGCTCCCAGCAGGTCATCCTGCGGGTACGCGTGGCCCTTGTGCTGGCGATATCCCTCTGCGCAGGCGACGCCGGCCAACGCGCCGCGTTCCCGGCTCCAGCGCCGGGCAGTGTCCAGGTACTCATCCACCCCGTGATGACTCCGGAGCCACTCGCGCTGGGAGGCATGGCACGCCAGCATGGCGAGCTTGGTGTCCAGGGTGGTGCTGATATCGATCAACAGCCCGGGGAAGACAGGATCGCCCAGGGTGTCCTTTCCTTCGATCGGATCGGCGTAATACAGGTGAGGGATTGCCTCGAGCGGACGCGAGCCGGGCGGTGCCGGCGCGTTTGGGATGGGCGCGCTGAAGGCCGCGGCCCGCGCCACCAGGGAGATCTGCTCGTGGTCCAGCATGTAATCGCTCGGGCCGTGGGTGATGACGAGGCGGGGGCGGACCTCCCGGAGGAGCCCGCAGGCGGCCACCAGCGTGTCCGCATCGTACCTGACTTGCAGGTCGCGTCGCTCCAGGCAGTGGAACTGCCCGCCCAGCATGGCGACCGCCGATCGGGCTTCTTGTCGCCGGATGGCGGCGATCGCCTCGGGCTTCAGGGTGGTGGAGCCGCAATCGCCCGGTGTCGCCGTGGCGACATGGATTCGCCAGCCTTGCTTGGCCAGCAGCGCCAGGGTGCCGCCGCACAGGAACTCGGCGTCATCCGGATGCGCCATGAGGGTCAGGACAACGTCTTGCGTGACCCCTTCCATGTTTCTTCCTAGTTTGACTCTCTACGTCACACGGCGATTCGAACCTCAATTTCCTTGAAGGTGACCCGGGGAACGGTGGTAGGCCGGCCTGTGGTACCGCGGCTCTTCCTGAGCGATATCAAGCCCAGTTCGGCCAAAGCTCGCACGTCTTCCTGGACATTTTTCGTATCCCGACCCACAAGACGGGAGAGTCGATATAGGGACTCCGGGCGTTCTCGCCTAGTCACCCGGAGAATCTCCAGGCGCTTGGGAGTGAGAACCTTCCGGGCAGCCTCCAGGCTGGTGAAGTACGTCCCGCCTTGCTGCTTGACCTCCTTGCCCTGCTCCAGGGCTTTCCAGGTCTTCCGAAAGTCTTCGAGTGCCTGTCCGATGCCTCGGATTCGGATACGCTGCCTCATTATCTGCTCTCCTTTCGCGCGGATTTAGCCCGGCGGATATCCGTCTGGAAATCAGCGAGCAACTGATCAACAGACAAGAACTGGTACGGCTCCTCGACCCCGCCCAGATGCCGGTGGTGCCCTTTCGGATGATGGTTATCGTACAGAATGGCCGGTTGCCTGCTGTCCGCTAGTAGGAAAGCCAGCCGGTACCGAATGCCTTCCGGGTGCTTGGGTGACCGGGGAACCTGCCAGAGGACCAGCTCTGTCAGGTCTCCGTCCTCATCAATTACCCGCTCCCGGAGGATCAGAACGGCCCGCATATATGGCATATCATACCCTATATTGCCTTGGGAGCGCCAGCATTTCTCGCTGCGGCTGGACGGGTCCAGCGGACCCCAGTGTCTCCCGCATCAAGGTGGAGGCGTGGACGCGACGGTGCAGGAAATGCGGAATCGAGCCCCTCCGGGGGGGTTGCGGGGGGAAACCTTGAGCGTTTGCCAATCGGCTAAGGGGTGGGGCAATCGCAGGAAGGTCGGCCGATCTACAATCTCGCAGCGCCAGTCAAAATCCGAAATCCATTATTCGAGGTTGCCTGACCTATCGCGCCAGCATCTGCTTGAGGTAGGCGAGGGCGCGGGGGATGCCGGTGGTCTCCGGCGCGTCAACCGACTCGGGGCTCGAGCGGAGCCGGCGGGACGGCGAGGCAGGGGAAGAACCGACGCGCATGTGGCAGACGGTGAAGACGGTGCCCGCAGCGGGGGGACATGTCGAGTCGAAGCAAGAAATCCTTGGAGGGGCCACGTGGCCGGAGCCGCGGCCCTGCGGGGTGGCTGAATCATGGACCCCCACGTGAAGCTCGAACACCATGATTCGCTCTCCCTCCCGGCACCACCGCGAGTCAGCCGATTGCTGCGGCCTGCCTGCGTGTTCTTTCAGCACATTGCAGACGGAGGCTCATCCAGCTCGTGCCTGGCACATTTGTTGCCCCGATAATCCCCCTGTATGATTTCCCGGCTGCTCGCATTGCTCACCCTTGGCACCCTGGCCGCACTCGCCGCATGTCCCACCGTGGAGGCCGAGCCCGTATTGGTCCGCTTTACCGAGGGGGTCGCCCGCGGGTTCCTGACCCTGCGGTCAGCCAACGGGGACAAGCTGGCAGACGGCGAGCTGGTCCAGGTCCTCCGGCCCCATGGCCTAGAGGGTCATCTCTACTTCCGCTTTGCGGACGGCTCCCTCTATGACGAGACCGTGCTCTATTCCCAGCGGCGCGTCTTCACGCTCCTCCGCTACCGCCTGATCCAGCGGGGGCCCTCGTTCCCCCTCAACCTGGAGGCCTCGTTCGATCGAAAGACGGCGCAATACAGGGTTCGCTACGGCAACGGCACCGGGCGCGAAGAGACGCTCGATGGGAAGCTCGAGCTGCCGTCCGATGTTTACAACGGCATGATCGCCACGCTGCTCAAGAACCTGCGGCGCGGGGCCAACGAATCGGTCCATCTGGTAGCCTTTACCCCGAAACCGCGACTGGTGAAATTGCACCTGACCCCGGTAGGTGAGGAGGTGGTGCGGGTGGGCGATGCATCGATGAGGGCGGCGCGGTATCAGGCCAAGACGGACCTTGAGGGTTCTATTGGTGGCTTCCTTGCCTCCCTTTTGAACAAGGAACTGCCCGTCCTGCACTATTGGATCGTCCCCGGGGAGGTGCCCGCCTTCGTGAGATTCGAAGGTCCTTTTTTCATGGAAGGCCCCGTCTGGCGGGTCGGCTCCAGCTACCGCACCGACGGCCCTGACGATACCCCGAGGCTCGCGGACATCCTCAGGGCACGCCCCAATTAATTCCGGGCCGCCACCCACCTCCTGATCCCAGGCGACCTTCCCAGCACCCTCCGCCAGCCCTTTCGCGGCCGGAGACCCCGACAGGGGGATATCCGGCCCCGGGAACGCCCGACGCGAACGAGGAGGCGGGGGTCAGATGCCACTCCGAAATCCACAATCCGAAATCGAAAATGTCATCCGGCCAGCATCCGCTTGAGGTAGGCGAGGGCGCGGGGGATGCCCGTGGCCTCGGGCTCCTCCGCCTCGTACTCGAAGCTCACCCAGCCGGTGTAGCCGGCGGCGCGCAGGGTCGGGACGATCCGGGCGTAGTCCACGGACGGATCGGAGCCGTCACCGGCCACCTTCCAGAACTTGGCGTGCACGTGGACCGCCAGGCCCAGGGTCTTCTCCAGCGACGGCCAGCCGTCGGTGTAGTTGCCGGTATCCAGCAGGGGGACGAGGTGCGGAGACTTCACCTCGTCCAGGACGCGCAGGTATTCGGCCGCGGTGGGTGTGAAGGCGGCGTGGTTATGGTTCTCTAGCCCCAGGCGCAGCCCCGCGTGTCCGGCGAAGGCGGCCACGTCGCGCAGACAATCGATCATGGCGGGCCAGCGCGCCCCGCTCTGGGCGGGGCCGCCCTCGGGGTACCCGGCGAAAACCCGGACCAGGGGGGCGCCGAGCTGCTCGGCCACCTCGATCCACTGCTTGACCTTCACTACCTCGCTCTGCCGCATGGTGTTGTCGGCCCGGCCGAAATCGTTGTGGACGCCGATGCCGGTGATGGCGAGGTTCAGGTCCCTGGCCGTCCGGCGGAGCATCTGGAGATACGCCGGACGGGTCTGGGGAAAATGGATGTCCTGCAGTTCCACCCCCTCGACGCGAAGGTCTGTGGCGCATCGAACAAGGAAGCGCACCTGGTCCATGGTCCCGGCGTCGAAGGAGCGATTGAAGGTACCGCAGATGCAGCCGAGTCTCATGACATGAGTCCTTTCGGGGGAGTGACACCCTTGAGCGCCTGGAGGACCTCGGCGTGCAGGCGTGGATTGGCGCTGCACACCAGGGTGTACACGGCATGGATATCGGGACGGAACCGGATGGGGGCGCCGTCCCATTGGGTCACCACGCAGCCGGCACGCTCGGCAATGTAGCTGGCGGAAAACACCTCCGTCAGCGACTCGTTCCAGCCGAAGTACACGTCGATCCGGCCGCAGGCGACGTCCGCGAATCCATAGGGACCGCCGTTTCCCAGGATGAACTTGGCCCGCTCGAAGAGTGGGCGTAGCGCCGTGGCCATCGCGTACAGATAGGGTGGCTTCTTGAGATACGTTTCCAGGAAGGCACCGTCCAGGCTGGCCGTCCGGGCGGGGTGGACCGGCACAGGGCGGGCACCGGGACGCGGGATCCGGACGACGCCTGCAGGCTCGGCCAGGATGATTTCGCCGGTGATGTGGTCTGTCACGCCGGCGGCCCGGGGCTGCCCATCCTGCCCGTAAATGGCGAGCGCGGAGAACCAGTGGGCTGGGATGCCGCGGCGGTACAGCAAGCTGCCGTCGAACGGATCCATGATGACGTACACCGGCTCCGATCCAGCCCCGGAACGCGCCGATCGTCCCGCCATCGTCGTTTCGCCGGCCTCCTCGGACAGCAGCGTGCCGCGAATGCCGCCGCGGTTGAGGGCGGCCAGGATCGCCCGTTCCGTGGCCGTGTCCACGCCGATGACCTCGGGGTCCCAGGGACGGTAGCCTGCCTCTCGCCCGGCCACCACGCGCTGGCCCGCCCGCGGTGCCAGCCGCCGGACGGCAGCACGCGCGGCCCGCAGACCCTCCTGCACCCGCTGCCGCCAGGGGAATGCGCTCCTCCGGTACATTGCCCGCCTTGCGGTAACTCGCTTCGCCATCTGGCCTCCCAGCTCACATCATGGGACGCCCGCTTATGGCGTAGAGCCTATGGCCTATGGTCCGGACTTGACCATACGCCATTTGCCATAAGCCATACGCCATTGGCTCCCACCGGCTACTCCGTCCCCTCACGCTCGATACGTTGCAAGAGGTTCACGGTCTCGTTCACGACGTGCTGCATGACCCGCTCGCCAAGGTCGCGGGACACCTTGGAGGTGTCGCCCCGCACCCCCGTGGGGAATTCCCTCTCGGGATTGGCCAACACTCGGAACTTGGAAAGGCGCGGCCGGGTCACCTTGGGGATGCGATCCATGCGGACCAGCCCTTCCGCCACCACCAGCATCCCGGAGGTTTCGATGGATCCGGCGTGACCGTCCGCGCCCACGAGCCCGGCCTCGCGCCGGACGGGGTCCAGGAAATCATACGGACCGATGGTGACGACGGTCAGGGCAGGGTCGGCGTTCACCAGGGGCAGCACGCCCTCGCGCATCGCCTCCATCTGGGCGGGCTCTGCGTGGCCGGTGATCAGGGCGAACCTCCGCCCGCCGTGGCGGACGTATTCCGTGATCACGTCTCGCACGACGGCTTGCAAGGTGGCCGGGGTCAGCGAGATGGTCCCCGGGAAGTTGCGAAAGGTCCGGCAGACGCCATAGGGCAGCACTGGGGCCACCAGCCCGTTGACCCGTTCGGCGACTGCGGCGCAGATGTGCTCCGCCTGGAGCAGGTCGGTGGCGAGGGGCAGGTGTGGGCCGTGCGCTTCCATCGTTCCGAAAGGCAGCAGGACCCACCGGCCTTCGCGCATCGCGACAGCGAACTCGTCCTTCGTCAGTTCGGCGAGACGGAACCGGTCTTGCTCGGGCATGAGTCCTCCAGGGGCGTTCGGTTGTTCGAGGGTTCGAGTGTTCGGTCGTACGGGAACCACCGAACTGCCGAACGATCGAACGCTTTTAGCCGGTTGTCATGGCCCAGCACCGGATGCGGGGCAGACGCAGGCGCACGGGCGCACCCGGAGAAAGGCGCCGCTGGGCATCGCCTTGCACGCGGAGCGCCAGCCCCTGCCCGAAAGTTACCCGATAGTCCATGGTGTCGCCCAGGTAGGTGGCCTTCTCCACGCGCGCCTCGAAGACATCCGCCCCTCCGGGCTCCCCGGGGTCCAGGAGCTCGATCTCGTTGGGGCGCACGAAGAGCAGGACGCGCTGGCCGGGGCCTGTCTGTGGCAGGGCAGGGGCCGTCATCCTGAGGTCGCCGACCGTGACCCGCATGGTGCCCCCGTCCACGGCCTCGATGCGGCCCTCCAGGAAATTCGAGAGGCCGATAAACTCCGCCACGAACCGGGACTGGGGCTGCTCGTAGATCTCCTCGGGTGTGCCCACCTGCTCCAGCCGGCCGCGGTGCATGATGGCCACCCGGTCGGACAGGGCCAGGGCCTCTGCCTGGTCGTGGGTGACGTACACGGCGGTGATCCCCAGGCGCGTCACCAGCTCCTTGATCTCGAAGCGCATCTCCTCCCGCAGCTTGGCGTCCAGGTTGGAGAGGGGTTCGTCCAGGAGCAGCACCTTGGGCCGGTAGACCAGGGCACGGGCCAGGCCGACGCGCTGCTGCTGCCCGCCAGAGAGCTGGCGGGGGTAGTGGGACTCGTACCCCTCCAGGCGGACGAGCCGCAAAGCGTCGGCCGCCATCTTTGTCCGCTGATCCTTGGGGAGGTTCCGGATCATCAAGGGGAACCCGACGTTGTCCTGCACGGTCAGGTGGGGAAAGAGAGCGAAGTTCTGGAAGACCATTCCCAGTTCGCGCTGGTGGGTGGGCACGTCGGTGACGTCCTTGCCATCGATGAAGATCCGACCCTCGTCGGGCCGGATGTAGCCGGTGAGGCACCGCAGCGCCGTGGTCTTGCCGCAGCCCGACGGACCCAGGAGGGTCATCAGCTCTCCCCGCCGGATGGTCAGGCTGAGGTGATCGTTCGCCACCAGGGTGCCGTACCGTTTGCTGACGTCACGGAATTCTATCATGGCGTCAGTCATGTATCACACTCCCTTGAATCCGCCCACCAGCTTCTCCGGCTCGGCCCGCCGCTGGATGAGAGCCAGGATGACCAGGGACGGAACGACCATGATCACCGCCATGGCGCTGGTGATCTCCCAGTACCCGTCGCCGACCGCCAGGTACGTGCGCACCGGCAGGGTGACGGTATGGGGCCCATAGGTCAAGAGGGTCAGGGTAAACTCGTTGTAGGAATGGGTGAAGGTGAAGATCATGGAGGCCAGGATGCCCGGCATGATCAGGGGCAGGACCACGTAGAAGAAGCGCTTGATCGTATTGGCCCCGCAGACCCCGGCAGCCTCCAGCACCCGCTCGTCCAATCCCTCGAAGGTGGCGGACAGGACCAGGATGGCGTAGGGGGCGCAGACGGACAC
This sequence comes from uncultured bacterium, assembly GCA_964576535.1. Classification (GTDB taxonomy): domain Bacteria; phylum Methylomirabilota; class Methylomirabilia; order Methylomirabilales; family 2-02-FULL-66-22; genus 2-02-FULL-66-22. The sequence continues at coordinate 43,104 of CAZNWB010000006.1, forward strand.
GTGGGCCAGCGCCACGCCCAGGTAGGTATCCACCAGCTCCAGGGTGTAGAAGATCTTCGCCACCCCCAGCGCGTAGGTGATGGGGGGGATCATCCGGGGCAACAGCACGATGGCCATCGCGACTTCCTTACCCGGCATCTGTCGCCGGCCGAAGGCCCAGCCGGCGAAGATGCCGATCACGGTGCTGATGGCGGTGGCGATGATCCCGATGATGAGGGTGTTCTTCATGACCTCGGGGATGTTGCCCACTTCGACCGCCCAGCGGTACCAATCCAGGGTGAGCTGAGGAGGCAGCCAGAGCCGGCCGAACCATCCCTTCCCGACCGATCGCAGGGCGATCATCAGGAAGGGGGCGACGATGAACAACGTGAGACTCAGGAGCAGGGTGTAGCCCAGGATCATCCGACCGTCCCACAGGCCCCGAATGTACGCCCTGGCAAGCCTCATCGCGAGCCTCCGGCGCCGCCGGCCCGGCGGACGTAACGCATGTAGAGGCTCAGGAAGATCACCTGCAATACTCCCATGACCACGGCAATGGCGCTGGCCGCGGACCAGCGGGCGGGGATGAAGATGGAGATTTCTTTATAGATCTCCACCGAGAGGGGGCGGTAGTTGCCGCCGGCGATCAGGGGGACGCTGAAGGCCCCAAAGGCCGCCATGAAGGTCAGCACCGACCCGGCCAGGATCGCCGGCGTGATCAGGGGCAAGACGATGTGGCGCAGGACCTGCCACCGGGTCGCTCCTGACACCGCCCCGGCCTCCTCGATGCTCCGGTCCAGGGATTCCAGCGAAGAGAGCGTGGTCACGCAGGTGTAGGGGAAGTACAGCCAGACGTAGAACATGATCAGACCGTGGAGCGTATAGTCGACAGGGAAGGGGCGCTCCACGAACGGAACGAATTGGGTCAAGAAGAGATTGAACCATCCCCGCGTCCCCCAGAAAAGGAGCAGGCCCAGGGCCCCGATGAGGCCGGGGATCACCAGGGGGACGAGGACGATCAGGCGGTAGAACCGATGCCCCCGGACCTTCTCCCGCAGGATCAGGGCCAGCGGCACGCTCAGGAGGATCGAGAGGGCCGTGGAACCCAGGGCCAGGATGAAGGTGAGGACGATGACCCAGCGACCATCCGGATTGCTGAGGAAGCGGCCGTAATTTTCCAGGGTCCAGCCAAGGATCTCCCCCTCCGGGCGGAAACTCAGGATCAGCGTGAGCACCATGGGATAAAAGAACAGGCCGAAGAAGCTCACCAGGGCTGGCGTGAGTAGGAGCAGGGTGATCAGGCCCGATGAATTCCTACGCCAGAAGGCGGTCATGTCGACCTTTCACCTTGCACGTCCTCGCAACCCCTCGGAGTCTTCTCACTTGAATGGCGAACGAGATGGGGTCGGCTCACGGTCCGGCATGGCCGTGCTCATCTTGATCCGGTCTCGAATGGTTCTCTTTCCGCCCGGGCACCTGTGAAATCCGATCCCATCTCTGTCGTGGAGAGTCCCGACTGGAAGGGGATGTGCTAATTTGGGGCACCTGCCGATCCTTGTCAGGCTGACCGAAGACACCGCTGACCCTTCGTATCCCTTATTGTGACAGGGATGGGGTGCTAAGTAGCTATTTTTCTTTGAAAGGGAGGGGGGGAGTCAAAACCTCCACTTTCCGACTGGAGAGCCGGCAGCTCGTGGCCTCGTTTATGTATGGGAGTAGCAGCCCTCCCCAAAGTGGTCGGAATCTGTCCGAGTAATCCTCACAGAGATGAGCCAGGTCCATGGAGATTCGCGGGCGTGATCCCAGGGGAAGGCAGACGAGGGGAGCGTTGAACCCCAGGTGGGGGATCGCCTTCCTCATGGCCGTCTTTATCCACACGCAAGCCTGCACCCCGCTCCTTGTCGTCGGCTCGGCGATTGGGTTCGGCGTTACCTATTACTCCGGGAACGTCGCCGAGCGGACATTCACGTATGAGCTTACCAAGGTTTGGGAAGCCACCGTTAGCGCCCTGGACGAGATGGCCATTACGGTCGTGGACAAGAACCAAGGGGAAACCGCGTGGGAGATCCAGGCCAGGACCGACGAGCTGAGCATCGAGATCATGTTCGATGCGGTGACGCCATCGACGACCAAGGTGAAGGTGACCGCGGCCAGGAATGGCATCCTCAGGGACATGGCCACCGCGACGGAGATTGTGGCGCAAATCAACAACCAGCTCGTGAGAGAAGAGGCAAAACGACCGGCCCACAAGTCAAAGGGGAAGGTGGCTGGCCTGAGCGGGAACGATCGGAAGCGATCCACGAACGGCGCGTCCACGAATGCGACGTCCTCAAAGGAGACCTCGGGTCCGGCCCGCAGGTTCGTCGAGATCAGGGTCGATTCGGCCAACATCCGTGCCGAAGGGACCACGGACAGCCAGGTGCTGGTGACCCTCCCGCGAGGAACGAAGCTCGAACAGCTGGCCGAGATGTCGGATTGGGTGAAGGTACGGCTGGCAGGTGGGCTCGAAGGGTTCATCGCACGGCGGCTGGTGCAGGAGATCGACGGGATCCCACAGGCCGGTTCGGGAATCGCCGGTGCCATCTCCCCCCAAACTCGGAGTTCCCCTGTGACTCCAAGTCCAATCCATCCGGCCGAATACGCCGGCTCGCGTTGAGCGCCCCTCGCTGCTTCCCCTCCGCCCGGTGATGGGGGCGGGCCATTGCCCGCCCCCATCCCTCCCCGCCCGCCTCTCCCTACCGCCCCGGACCTAGGGGATCAGCTCCTTGGCGTGGCCCTTTATGTAGTCAATCATATCCTTGCGGACGCGATCCCGCGGGATGGCCGTCTTGGTCAGGACGTCCAGCTTGGGCACGATCTCCCAGACGATGCCTGGGGCCTGATCCGTGATGTCGGTCCCGGGATACTGCCACATGGTCGTGAGCAGGCGGATCTGTTGATCATCGGAGAGCAGATAGTTGACCACCTTCAGGGCCACGGCCTTGTACTCCGGGGGGGTGTTGGCGGGCACGGCCAGGTAGGCCGTGCCGATCTCGTCCGCGCCCTCCTCCGGATAGACGGCCTTGATGGTGGGCGGCATGGTTCCCTGACGCGCCGACCACAGGGAGTAGTCCTGGGCATACAATGCGATCCAGGTCTCGCCGGAATTGAAATCCTCGAACAGGTTCGGCGGCTCCGCCGGGAGGGGCAGCTTCGCGTAGTTGGTGAAGTCCTTCAGCTTGTTCCACGCGTCGATGAAGGCCGGATCCTTCTCCAGTTGGGCCATGGGCATGGCCATCTTCTCCTTCAGGAACGCGTGCAGGAACACCAGCCGCTGCCGCCAGGCGGAGCTGGACTTGGCGTCGGCCCGGACCAGGCCGATGTGCCCCTTGAACTCCGCCCGGCGATCGTAGAACTCCTTCCAGGACTTGGGCGGGTTCTTGACGTACTGGCTGTTGTAGATGAGGGCGTACGAGGTTCGCCAGTAGAGCGCCCCCTTCCCCTGCAGATTCACGCCCTCATCGGTGGCGAGGAACTTGGGATCGATCTTGGCCAGGTTCGGCACGCTCGCCGGGCTGAGCGTCTCCAGGGGAACCCCCGAGGTCACCCAGGACGCGATGGACTTGGGGAAGAGGATGTGGACATCTCCCTGGCCCGGTCTCCATGCCTTGGCCTTCTGGATCTGCTCCGCGTCGCTGCTCACGAGGTACTTGAGATTCACGCCCAGGCTTTGCTTGACCGCCGGGATCACGTACTTCTGCCAGTAGGCCTGGAAGTTCGCCCCCGACTGGCTATCGGCGATGACCAGTTCCGTCGGGGCGGCGCCGGCGCCGGCCCCGGGCACTCCCAGCGAGGCGAGTGCCAGGCCGAAACTCACAAGCACGGTTCCGACTATCCAGATACGGCGTCTCATGTCTTACCCCCTTCCCGCTTGAAATGGCAACGTGAAGATTTCGCCCATGCGCATCACGGTCGTCCTGTGTGGGTCTCGATCACCTCCCTCTCCCCTCGGCGGGGCCCCAATGCCCGTTGCTCCTCACGAAGCATTATCTCCCATTCCGTTCCGCTCCTGCAAATGCCTTCGCGTCCACGCCGGCCACCATCCCCCTCACCTCCCCTCTCCCCGGTACCCGTTGCTCTTCCCCATGCAACGGGTGATGGGAGAGGGCCAGGGTGAGGGGGCGAAACGGCTGACACAGGGCCTCGTATCGTCTCAGGCTCCGGGGCTGTCGCCTTTCCGCGCGGGCGCCTTCAGCCGGATGTGCCTGCCCGCCCGCGCCGCCTGGAGCAGGGCGTCGCAAATCACGGCGTTGACGTACCCATCGTGGAAGTCGGCCGCCAGCGGTGCCACCGCGGCATCACCGGTGATGGCCTTCACCAAATGGTGGAGCTGGTGGATGAAGGTGTGTTCCCATCCCAGGAGGTGTCCCGGCGGCCACCAGGTGCCACCGTAGGGGTGATCGCTGTCGGTCACCAGGACGGTCTTGAACCCCCGATCGCGCCGCCCCCTGGGCTCCACCCGATAGACCTCCAGCTCGTTCAGGCGCTCCAGGTTGAAGCCGAGGCTCCCCCGGGTCCCGTTCACCTCGAAGGTCAGGTAGTTCTTCCGCCCCGGGCAGAGAGTCGAGACCTCGAGCGTGCCCACCGCCCCGTTGGCGAACTCCAGGACGCCCTCGTACAGGTCCTCGACGTCCACCGGCTTGGTATGCCGGGACCCCGCCGTGGCGGGGCGGCGGGGAATCACGATCCGGGAGAGGCCCGCCACGCCCTTGAGCTCGCCCACGAGGAACCGGCCCAGGTCCAGGACGTGAGAGGCGATGTCCCCGACGGCGCCGCTGCCCGCCCGGCGCTTCTCCTGGCGCCAGGTGTGCGGGGTGCTGGGATCGCTGAGCGTGTCGTCCGTGTAGCGGGTGCGGAAGTGAATGATCTCACCGAGGTCGCCTGCCTGAATCATCTCTCGCGCCAGCCGCACCGCCGGAATGAACCGGTAGTTGTAGCTCACCAGGTGCCGGATCCCGGCCCGGCGCACCCCCTCCCACATCCGCCGCGCCTCCTGACCGTCCCGCGCCAGGGGCTTCTCGCACAGGAGGTGCTTGCCCTTGGCGGCCGCGGCCAGGCACGGCTCGGCGTGGGCGTCGTTCGGGGCACAATTGATGAAGAGCCCGACGCGCGGATCGTCCACGAGCCGCCGCCACTCCGTGGTGCCGTATTCGAATCCGTACCGGCGTGCCGCAGCCTCCACCCCGTGGACCGACCGCCCGCCGATTCCCAGGAGGCGGAAGCGGACCGGGGAAGGCCAGAAGATGTACGGAAGTTTCTTGAGGGCATTGAGATGAGCCCTGGCGACGCCGGCGTGCCCCAACACCCCGACGCCGAGTGACATGGGTGCGGTCGTGGGCATCAGGACCTCCTGGACCCCGCCCTGGCCGGCCGGCCCGACAGGGCGCCGACCAGATGACGATGAATCCGACCGTTGCTGGCAAGGATGACAGGCTGCATCAGATCAAAGGACCCCCCCATCCCGTCGGTCACACGACCCCCGGCCTCGCCGACCAGGAGGATGCCGGCCGCCACGTCCCAGGGGTTCGCGCTCTGCTCCCAGTACCCGTCCAGCCGGCCGGACGCGACGCAGGCCAGGGAGAAGGCGGCGCCGAAGATGCGGAGGCTGCGAACCCGAAGGGCCAGCCGCGCGATCCGCTCACGCAGGCGACGATTGCGCCAGACCGTGTCGTCGTGCCAGAGGGCGACCACGGCATTCCCCAGGCTGGTCGTTTGCGAAACCCGGAGACGGCGACCGTTCAGCCAGGCGCCTCGCCCGCGTTCGGCCACGAACAGTTCGCCGAGGCGAGGCAGGAAGATGACTCCGGCTTCGATGCGATCCCGCCGCTCCAGGGCGATGGAGACCCCGAAGAACGGCAGGCCGGCGATGAACCCGATCGTCCCGTCCAGGGGGTCCACGATCCAGCGGCCCCCCGGCCCCTCGACCCCCTGCCCTTCCTCTCCCAGGAACCCGATCGCGGGGAAGCGGCGGTGAAGCATCCCCCGGATGCATTGCTCCGCCGCCAGGTCGGCCGCCGTGACCAGGTCCTTGGGTCCTTTCCTCCGGACCTTCTGGGCCCGCCCGAGACGCCGTAGCAGGATCCGCCCGGCGGCACGCGCGGCCTGCACGGCCGCCCGCGTTTCCGGCAAGAACCGTTCGGTCGTTCGGGTGTTCGGGGCACCCACGCCACGGCGGTGGACATCCACCGCGGTGCCGTGGGTGCCGGTCGTTCTAGAACCACCGAACGACCGAACCACCGAACCACCGAACGCTTGTTCCCTGTGCCGGAGGCTGGCGACTCGCCGATCCATCATGCTAGCGGTCGTTTGATGGCCTTGAAGATCTTGTGGAGCAGCGCGACGTCGCCCTTGGCCTCCTCCGGCGTCGTGACGGGCGTCTTGCCCTTTTGCACGCACTCGGCGAAGTGGAGCAGCTCCTCTTTGAACGCCTCCTTCATGGAGGCGATGACCTGCTTCTCGAAGGGCTTCCCGTCCTCCATCCCCTCGACGAAGACCGGCGTCGGCATGTTGCGGAAGAAGGGGGAGGGGAAGATCAGACGGACCCGACCCGCCTTGGCGTAGTAGGCCACCGTCTCCTCGTAATTGGCCAGGTCGGGCAGGTACTGGAGGCTGATGATGGCGCGGACGCCGGAGGCGTACCGCATGCAGGTCAGCATTCCCTCGCCGCCGGCCCAGACATCGGTGAACAGAACCTCTGCGGGATCGCCCGACAGGGCGCGCAGGACGTTGATGTCGTGGACCAGGGTGGACAGGAGATTGTTGGCGAAGACCCGGCGCTCCAGGGGCGTGAAATCCCCGATCACCTCGCGGATCAGGGCGTCCTGCTCCGCCCGGAGCTGCTTCTGCGCCTTGGCCGGGACGTCGGGGAATCTTCTGACATCGTGGTGGCCGATCTGGTTTCCCTCCGAAGGGTGCAGGATCGTGATGTGGATGGCCTGCAGATCCTTCATCTTCTGGATGAGCGGCAGGGCATAGCGGAAGCCGGGATCGTACCGCTTCATGTAGGTGACCATGCAGACCGTGCCGGCCTTCTTGTGGGCGGCCAGGATCTCGTCCGCCTCGCGCAGGGTGAAGCACATCGGCTTCTCGGCAAAGACATGCTTTCCGGCCTTGAGGGCAGCCACAATGACCTGCCCGTGGGAGTCGGCGCTGAAGATCGCCACGGCATCCAGCGGCTCCTTGAGGAGGACGGGGTAGTCGGTGAACCGTTTGGTCACCCCGTAGTAGTCCCCAACGTACTTCAGGGTCCCGGGGGACACATCACACAGGGCGACGACCTCGAACAGATCGTGCAGCTCCTTCAGGTGGGGCAGGTGCATGATCTGAGCGATGCCCCCGCAGCCGATAACTCCGACTCGCATGCGACTCATGACTCACTCCTTGTGCTGCAGTGCTGCTGTTGGGGCAGGTCAGTACGGCAGCACCGCAGCATCCGCCAGAGGCGGACACTGCAGAACGCCTGTTATGAGTTCGCTGCAGCCTCCACCTGCATTAGGCGGCGGCGGCCCAGCCAATGGGCCGGAAGGATGCAGGCCGCCAGGACCAGGATGAGCAGCGTGGACAGGGCGGCCCCACGGCCGATGGTGCCGTACTCTGCCCACGAGAGGATGAGGACCGTCACCAGGTCGTGGCCCGGCGACACCAGGAAGATGACCTGGCTCACGGCCGTCATGGCCCGGACAAAGCTGTAGATCAGGCCGGTGAAGATGGCCGACCGGATCAAGGGGACCACCACGCGCCGCAGGGTGGTTGCCGTCCCCGCCTTCAGGGTAGCCGAGACCTCTTCCAGGCTGGGGTCGAGTTGGGCGAGGGCGGCCACCCCGCTTCGAATGCCCACGGGCATCCCGCGAAAGATGAATGCCAGGACGATGATGGCTGCCGTCCCCGTGAGATGCAGCGCCCCGGTGTTGAAGGCCAGGATGTAACCGATCCCCATCACGGTGCCGGGGATCGCGTACGACAGCATGGCCGAGAACTCCAAGGCGGTCCGCCCGACGAACCGGTGCCGAATGGTGAGATAGGCGATGAGAAACCCCAGGCCGGCCGAGGGGAACGCTGCCAGGGCCGACAGGCGCATGGTGTCCAGGAGCACGGGAACGCCATGACTCATGAGGTCCCGGTAATTCTGCAGGGTAAAGGTATGGTCAATACCCCAGAGCTTCACGAAACTGCCGAAGAAGATGGAGCCGTACAAAAGGGCTGCCACGGCCGCAAAAACCAGGAACACCCCGGTCAGAAGGAGGTCCGGTCCTAGTGACAAGGGAGTGGGACGTCCCCCCGACGGCTTCCCGGTCACAGTAACGTACGAGCGGCGGCCCAGCCAGTACCGCTGAAGGAAGAAAATGGTGAGGGTGATGGCCAGAAGGACCAGGCCGTAGGTGGCCGCCTCTTGCTGATCGAAGCGGCCCTCGATGGCATAGAAGATCTCGGTCGGCAGGAAGGGGGCGCCGCCCCCCAAGAGGAGAGGATTCCCGAAATCGGCCAGACTCTCAATCATCACCAGGAGCAGGGCATTGGCCAACCCGGGTCGCATCAGTGGCCAGAGGATCGTCCGGAAGAGAGTCCAGCGATTCGCCCGCAGGGTCTGGGCCGCCTCCTCCAGCGAGACGTCCATGGCGTGGATCACGCCCACCAGGACTAGGTAGGCTATGGGGGTGAAGGCCAGGACCTGTGCCACGCCCACGCCCAGGGGACCGAAGAAGGCGTTGGTCGAAAGCCCCAGGAGGGTGTGGGTGATGAACCCGCGCCGCCCGAACATATAGATCATGGCGAGGCCGAGCACGAAGGCCGGGGTGATGATGGGCAGGATGGACAGCGGGCCCAGGAGATGTCGAGTCCACAGCCGGCTTCGCGATTCCAGCAGGGCGAAGGCGAAGCCCAGGCTGGTGGAGATCAGGCCCACGATAACGGCCAGGAACAGGCTGTTCCTGAGCGCCCCCATGCCAAGGGCCAGCATGGTCAGGACCCCCGCCCCGATCCCGACGCCCGCTCCCCAAAGCAGGCTGGCGCGGGTCCGCCGCGTGACTCCCCAGCCGGTGAGGGCTGCGATGGGCCCAGTAGCCACGCCAACCCCAATCCCCCACCTGATCGGATCCACGGGCAATTCCGGGTGGCGCAGGAGGAGAAAGATCGGCGACCGCAGGTACCGCAGGAGACCCGAGGTGGTGAGGCTCCCCTGGATCACAACACTCGCCTGTAGCATGGTGAAAAGTGGAAACAGGATGAAGATGATCACCAGGCCGGCCGCCCACAGGATGCCTGCCCCGACGAAGGCACTTCCCCGGAGATATCCCGCCTGGGCCAGCCCGATCCCGGCTAGGGTGAGCAGGCCGAACAGGCTGATCATGGCTCCCAGACCGAAGGCGCGGCCCGTCGTGAACAACTGAATGAGCCCGGCCAGGAACCCCAGGCCGGACAGGGTGAGGAGCAGACGACCCGCCCGCTGGCTGCCGCCGCCGCCAAGCGCCAGGAAAATGGCAAGGCACGCGGCGACGCCCACCAAAGCCAGGGACCAGTGGCTCGGCACCTGGCCCAGGGCGGTCCGGGACCACGAGAGGGACAGGAACGCCTTCCCGACCCGCTCCCACGGCAGGAGGGTGAATCCTCCCAGCGCCAGGAGACTCCAGACGATGGTCTCGCGCCGATACGCGCTCATCCCACTCCGGGTCGAAAGGTCGAGTGGTCACCTCGTCGATTGGCCCAGCAGGGATGGGTGTTTCTCACGCTCCGTTGAGAACGGCCACTCGCCGGTCCTTCCCGGGCCTCGACTGCCAGGCCTTCGACTACTCGACCAATTGACTATTCGACTCCTCGACGGTTTTTCGTCATTTCGGCAGGGGGAAGACCTGCTCCGTCCATCGCTTGATCAGCCCGTCCCGGACGGCGGGCGTGCCGTACTTGCCGAAGTCGTAGGCGATGACCTTGGCGTCCTCGAACCGGGGGACATCGGGATCAATAACCGATTTCGAGTTGGACGGGATGCTGACCTCGCCGTTCTGGGGGCCGAGCTTCTGGTTCTCCGGCTCCAGGGCCCAGTCAATGAGCTTCAACCCGTTCGCCCGATTGGGGCCGCCCTTCACCAGGTTGAGCCCTCCGATCTCGTAGCCGGTGCCGTCTCTCGGTCCCACGAAACGGATCGGGAAGCCCTTCCGCGCCCGCTCAACGACGTCGTTGGCGAAGGAGACGCCGACGGCCACCTCGCCGCGGCCCGCCAGGAGGCTCGGGTCGCCACCGCTCCGGGTGTACTGGCCGATATTTCTATGGATGGCCTTGATCAATTCAAAGCCCTGGTCCTCGCCGTAGATCTGGACGATGGTGGTCATCATCACGTAGCCGGTACCCGAGGTGTTGGGGTTGGGCATGGCGATGAGGCCCTTGTACTTCGGGTCCCCCAGCTCCTTCCAGGTCTCCGGGACGGGCAGGTTCTTCTCTTTCAAGATCTTCTCGTTGACGCCGAAGCCGTGCAGGCCGGTGTAGAGCGGGATATAATGCCCATCCACCGCCTTGGTGAGCTGTGGCCGCAGCTCGCCCCACGCCTTGGGTCGGAAGAACTCGGCCAGGCCCTCGGCCTCGGCCACCCACTGGGAGTCCCCGCTTCCACCGAACCACACGTCAAAGGCAGGATTCGCCTTCTCGGCGCGGAGTCGGGCCAGGGCCGCCCCGGAGCTGAGCCGCACGAACTCCGTCTGGATCCCGGTCTTGCTGAATTCGCGCTTCACCGCCTCGCACCAGGCCGGGTCGGGGCTGCACAGGATCGTCACCGTGTTCTCGCCCGCCAAGGCGGGCAGCGCAAACAGGACAGCCAGGGCGATCGCCAACAGAACCAGCCAACCTCTTCTTTTCATCGTGACCCCTCCTTCATTCCACCAACTCACATCACTTGGGCAGGGGAAAAACTTGCTCGGTCCACCTCTTGATCAGGCCATCGCGGACGGCGGGCGTGCCGTATTTGCCGAAATCGTAGGAAATCACCTTGGCGTCTTCGAAGCGAGGCACGTCGGGATCAATGACCGATTTCGAGTGGGAGGGGATGCCGGGCTCACCGTTCTGGGGGCCCAGCTTCTGGTTTTCCGGCTCCAGGGCCCAGTCAATGAGCTTCAACCCGTTGGCCCGATTGGGGCCACCCTTCACCAGGCTGAGGCCCGCGATCTCGTAGCCGGTCCCGTCCTTGGGCGCCACGAAACGGATCGGGAAACCCTTCCGCACCCGCTCCACCACGTCATTCGCGAAGGAAACCCCGATGGCCACCTCGCCGCGGCCTGCCAGCAGGCTGGGGTCGCCGCCGCTCCGAGTGTACTGGCCGATGTTCTTGTGGACGGCCTTGATCAGCTCGAAGCCCGGGTCCTCGCCGTAGATCTGGACGATGGTGGTCATCATCACGTAGCCGGTCCCCGACGTGTTCGGGTTGGGCATAGCGATGAGCCCCTTGTAGCGCGGGTCGCCCAGCTCCTTCCAGGTTTCCGGGATTGGCAGGTTCTTCTCCTTGAGGAGCTTCTCATTGACCCCAAACCCATGGAGCCCGGTGGTGAGGGGAATGTAGTGACCGTCCACCGCCTTGGTGAGCTGTGGCCGCAGCTCGCCCCATGCCTTGGGCCGGAAGAACTCGGTGAGCCCCTCGGCCTGCGCCACCCAGTGGGGATCACCCGTGCCGCCGAACCAGACGTCGAAGGCTGGGTTGGCCTTCTCTGCCCGCAGGCGAGTCAGGGCCGCGCCCGAGCTGAGGCGAACGAACTCCGTCTGGATCCCGGTCTTGCTGAATTCGCGCTTCACCGCCTCGCACCAAGCTGGGTCGGGGCTGCACAGGATCGTCACCTGGTTCTCCCCAGCCCAGGCTGGCAAGGCACACAGGACCGCCAGAACCGTTCCCACCAACACCACCCATGAAGCTCTCCGGGTCATGACGTGCCCTCCCTTTTCTCATGTGTTGCAGTCCTGCAGTGGTGGAACAGCAGTCCGCCTCTGGCGGACAACACTTCCACACCGCAGCACAGTTTCGAGTTAGCCAAGCACTTGGTCCAGATTCGCGAAGACCCGCTGGAAGGCCTCCACGTATGCGCGCATCAGCTCCAGGGATTGCGGGAACAGGGGATAGGAATGCGACCCGATCACCAGCGAGTCGGTGAGCAGCTTGATGGTCTCGGGGTACTCGGTCAGGTCGTACTTCACCTCTTCGCCCAGCGGGCATTTCCAGGGGCAGGACAGACCGTAGCCGGTCCGCTCCTGGAACAACGTCTGGCCCGGGACCGGGACCGTCTGCCACAAGCTGACCTCCACCCCCTCGGCCTTCAGGGCGGCGAGCAGCTTGAGCCGGAATTCCCTCGAGGGGATGTCCACGCCCGCAGCGCGGGGGTTCAACCGGATGCGATACTGGTAGTAGCTCGAGGTGCAGTCGGGGGGAACGTAGGGGTGGATGATCCCCGGGATCTTCCCCAGGTGCTCCGTGAGGAAGGCGGCATTCTGTCGCGTGTTGACCAGCCAGTCATCCAGGCGGCGCAGCTGGCTCCGGCAGAGCGCGGCGGTGAGTTCGGTGGTCCGGTACATCCACCCCATCATCAGGGAGTTGTATTCCCGGATCCCATCCAGGGGACGGCTCGGGTCGAAGGCCTTGTGGTCGCTCTCCTGGATGTCCTCTCCGAACATCCGGAACCGATTGGCGCGATCCCGGAGATCGGGACGGTTGGTCACGAACATTCCGCCCTCGCCCGCGGGCAGGTTCTTGCTGGCCTGGAAGGAGAAGCACCCCATGTCCCCGATCCCGCCGACCTTCTTGCCCTTGTAGAGCGACCCGTGGGCCTGGGCCGCGTCCTCGATCACCAGAAGGCCGTACTTGCTCGCGATGGCCTGGATGCGTTCCATGTCCGCAGGGACGCCGTGGATGTGGACCGGGATGATGGCCTTGGTGCGGGCGGTGATCCGTTCCTCGATCTTGGCCGGGTCGATGGTGAAGGTCCGCGGGTCGATGTCCACGAAGACGGGGACGGCGTTGTGCTGCAGGACCGCCAGGGCCGTCGCGAGGAACGTGAAGGCCGTGGTAATCACCTGATCCCCGGTGCCGATCCCGCCAGCCGCCACCGCGGTGTGCAGGGCGGCCGTCCCGCTGTTGGTGGCGAGGGCGTAGCGCACGCCGCAGTAGCGGGCCCACTCCTCCTCCAGGGCCTTCACCTGGGGGGCGTACGGACCGGAGACGATCCCGGAATCCAGGGCGGCCAGGACGGCCGCCTTGTCCTCGTCGCTGATCACAGGCCACCGGCGATGCAAGGTCTTGGGAACCACGGGGCTCCCCCCGCGAAGGGCAAGCCTCTCGCTCATGGGTAACTCCTTCCCGTTCGGAGCGATCGCCGCGAGGTTCGGGCGCCACGACCACCGCCACCGGTGCCGCTCGCGGAACCGAATCCGGCACCGGAGCCGCTCCCGGCGCCGGCACCAAGCCTGGTGCCGACGCCGCCACCAGCAGCCAATCGGCTGCCGGCACCACATGACGAGCGAATCAACAGTGTGTGGGACACCACGGTGGTGGAGAAGACGTGCTGCTCCGCCTGTTCCATCTGAGCGATGGCCCGGCGGACGGCTAGGCGCCCCATCTCGTCCTTGGGGACGGCCACGGTAGTCAGGGGCGGGGTGGTGTGGGCCGCGTATTCAATGTCATCGTAGCCGACGAGGGCGAGGTCGTCGGGAACACGCAACCCCTGCTCGCGGATGGCCCGCATGGCCCCGATGGCCATGTCGTCGTTGGTGAAGATGGCGGTGGGGCGACCCGGGCCCTTGAGAAGGATCTCGGTGGCCGCGTGGCCACCCTCGGGTCGGAGCGGCGCTTCGACCACGAGGTCATCCTTGACGGGGATCCCGGCCTCGTGGAGGGCACGCCGGTAGCCGCTGGCCAGGGCCTGGGAGAAGGGGTGTCGGGCCGGACCGCGAATCAGGGCGATGCGGCGGTGCCCGAGCTTGATCAGGTGGCGGGTAGCCTCGTAGGCGCCCTGGGCGTCGTCACAGACCACGGCATCCGCGTCCCGGATCGGAGATCGCATGTCCACCAGGACGAGGGAAAAGCCGTTGGCGTGGAGCTGGCGCACCAGCCGAGGCGGCAGCTTGCCCACCAGGATCAGCCAGCGGGTCATCATCTCGCGGATCATCCGCGGGTATTCCGACGGGGGGGTGGCCTCGCCCATCCCGTACCCGAGCAAGAGGTGGCAGTCGAAGCGGCGCGCCTCGTCGGCGATGCCCTGGATGATCCCGGCGAAGTAGCTGTGAGAGGTCACGACCTCGGGGCTGAGGATGGTGCCGATAATGCGCTCGTCGCCCGCGCTCGGAGCGGTGCGGCTGGCCAGGCGCTGGGCGGCGGGGTTGGGGATGTACCCGAGTCGGCGGACGGCGGCCAGGACCCTGCGCCGGCTGGCCGGGCTGACGTCCGGGCGGCCGCGGACCACCCGGGAGACGGTCATGATTGACAGCCCGGTGTGCCGTGCGATGTGCTTCAGCGTGACCGGAGCGCGCAGGGATCTCGGCATTGTTTGGGCCGGTGAGCTGTTAGCGTTAACGGTACGATTCGTACCCCAAATCGGTCCCGGGCGTCAAGGGGATTTTCGGCACACTGGGCCGAGCGGCTCCAACCAGAGCGGCGACATACGGCGGAGACCATTTCCGCTGGACACGACTGTTCCCACCTGTGATTTCGTGTTGACTTTTGTTTGAGGCTGTGAGCCAATGGCCTGAGCACATCGGCCTGGCCGGCGAGGGGAGCAAGGCCGGCTTGGTTCCTGGAGGGGTGGATGGCGGTTGCGCGGGTTGATCCGCACTGGCGGTACCACGATCTGCGCGTCATCGTGCTGGAGAACCCGTACCTGCGCCTCACCGTGCTTCCCGAGGTCGGGGCTAAGATCTACGATTTCATCTACCGGCCGGCCGACCGGAACTTCCTCTGGCACAACCCCCGACTCGAACCTCGCCGTCCCGTCTTCGGCGGTAACTTCGACGACTGGTGGAGCGGGGGCTGGGACGAGGTGTTTCCCACCTGTGACGTCAGCACGTACAAGGGTGAGACCTACCCGTACCTGGGGGAGCTCTGGTCGCTCCCCTGGCGCTGGGAGATCCACGAGCCCGGACCGTCCGCCGTCTCTCTGTATGTGTCGCGGACGACCATCATCGCCCCCGCGCGAATGGAAAAATGGATCCGCCTCACGGCGGATGAGCCCGTCGTCCGGTTCCGCCACCGGCTGACGAACATCGGGACGCAACCTCTGGACTTCGTGTGGGGCATCCATCCGTGTTTTGGCATCGAGCCGGGCTACCGCATCGACGCCCCGGCCCGGGTCGGGGTGATCGGCCACACGGCCACCGCCCCCTTCGGGCCGGTGGGGACGACGTACCCATGGCCGAAGGCCGAAGTGTGCACCGTTCCACCGGCGAGCCAGGGGTGGTGCGAAGGGCACTACGCGACCGAGCTGACCGATGGGTGGGTCGCCCTGACCGATCCCAAGGAAGAAATCGGAATCGGCCTGGTCTTCCCCCGAGAGGTGTTTCCTGTCCTCTGGTGCTGGATGGTCTTCGGGGGCTGGCGCGGCCATTACCACGTGGCACTGGAGCCATGGACCGGCTGGCCCCACCAACTGGACAAGGCGGTGGCGGCCGGTCGGCACCGGACCCTGGCCCCGGGCGAGGCGCTGGAGTGTGAGACGATGGCGGTCGTGTACACCGGCCGGAGGACGGTGCGGGCGATCGGCCGGGACGGCCACGTCCGCGGGTAGAAGAGCCCAAAACAATGCAACCGCAGATGAACGCACATGGACGCAGATTCCTTCACGGAAGGAGGGGAGTCATGAGACGAGGCTGGTGGGTTGCGGGGGTACTGGGCGTGGTGGCACTGGCGACGGTCCCGACGATGCCCCTAGCCGGGGCGGCTGACCACGAGGGGACGGTGGTCCTCTACACGGCATCGCAAAGCGATCTCGTGCAGGCGATCGTCCCGCTGTTCGAGAAGAAAACCGGGATCAAGGTGCAGACGGTCGAGGCGGGCACCAGCGAGATCATCAAGCGGGCGCAGGCGGAAAAGGACAACCCCCTGGGAGACGTGTTCTGGGGCGTGGGGGCAGAGGTGCTCGATGCTCACAAGGCATTGCTGGAACCCTACGCGCCGGCCGACCTGGATAAGGTTCACCCGTCCTACCGGAAGAGTCCCGCCTGGGTCCCGAACAACGTGACCCCGATGGTGATCGTGTACAACAAGAACCTGGTCAGAGAGAGCGAAAAACCCAAGACGTGGAAGGAGCTGGCCGACCCCAAATGGAAAGGCAAGATCGCCTTCGCCGCGGCCGATCGCTCCGGCTCGGCCTACATCCAGTTGGCCACCATCCTCTCCATCTACGGGGACAACGCCGCGGGCTGGACGGTGGTCGAGGACATCATGAAGAACGTGAAGGTCCTGCCCAGCTCCAGCAAGGTGCCCAACGGGGTGAAGGATGGCGAGTATGCCGTGGGCCTCTCCTACGAGGATATCGTGGGCCGGTTCATCGCCGGTGGGGCGCCCATTGGCGCGATCTACCCGGCAGACGGGACAGCCATCCCGCCCGACGCCAACGCCATCATCAAGGGTGCCAAACACCCCAAGGCGGCCCGGCTGCTGGTGGATTTCCTCCTGTCCAATGAGGTCATGACACTCCTGGCCCAGAAGTTTTCTCTGCGCTCGTCGCGGCCGGACGTGATCTCGCCGCCGGGCCTGCCGGACCTGAGGGAGATCAAGGCGATCAATTACGACTTCAACTGGGCCGCGGACAACAAGGACCGGCTCATCAAGCAGTGGCGGGAGCTCATGTTGAAGCTTGGTGGCTGATCAGTCTCCGGCATGAGACGGCTCCATTGGCTGCCACGAGATGGATGGTCGGGGGTGGCCCTGGCCATCCATCTCGTGATCGCGTTTCTCCTGGTGTACCCCCTGGCGAGACTCTTCACGGCCAGTTTCATCGGCGAGAGCGGGGGGATCAGCCTGGAAAACTACGTCCAGTTCTTCCACTACCGGTACTACCGGGGAAGTATCTGGAATAGCTTCCAGGTGAGTTTCCTCGTGACGGTGGGTGCCCTCGCGATCGGGGTGCCCCTGGCCTTCCTGGTCACTCGGTTCACCGTTCCCGGGAAACCCCTCGTCCGCACGCTGGCGGTGCTGCCCCTGCTCTCCCCGCCCTTCATCGGCGCCTACTCCTGGATCCTCCTCATGGGTCGCTCCGGCTACCTGCGGACCATGGTTCGGACCTGGGGGATCGACCTGCCCACCATCTACGGCATGCATGGCATCGTGCTGTCGTTGACGTTGAACCTCTACCCCTTCGTGTTCCTGATCGTGTCAGGCGCCCTCATGACGGTGGACCGCGGACTGGAGGAGGCGGGGCAGAGTTTGGGCTCCAGCCCCCTCCGGACCTTCTTCACGGTGACCCTGCCCGTGACCCTGCCCTCCGTCCTGGCCGGGGCCCTCCTGGTGTTCCTGTCGGCCTTCGCCGAGTTCGGCTCGCCGATGATCATCGGCGAGGATTACACGGTGCTGCCCACCCTGATCTACACCCTGTTCATCAACGAGCTGGGGGGCAATCCCGCCATGGCCAGCACGGCCAGCTCGACCCTGGTCATCTGCTGCACCGCGGTCCTGCTGCTCCAACGCTGGTACAGCGGGCGGAAGGTCATCCAGATGTCCACCCTGAGCCGGCCCGAGGTGCAGGTCCTGCGCCCGGTGGCTCGCGCCCTGGTCACGATCACGGTGTACCTGGTGGTCGCGGTGTCCCTGCTGCCCTCCGTGGTGCTTCTCATCATTTCCTTTTTCAAGAGCCGCGGCCCTGTCCTCTACCCGGAATTCAGCCTGGACAACTACGCCAACATCTTCTTCTCGGTGCCCCGGGCCATCCTCAACAGCTTCTTGCTCTCCGGGCTGTCGTCGGCCCTGGATGTTCTGGTGGGGGCCCTGCTGGGCTACGTCCTGATCCGTCGACCCTCCCCCGTGACCACCGTGCTCGACTCGGTGGTCATGCTGCCCTACGCCATCCCGGGGACGGTCATCGGGGTGGCGTACATCGTGGCCTTCAACCGGCCGCCCGTCGTGTTGACGGGAACGTTCCTCATCCTCATCCTGGCGTACTTCGTCCGGCGCCTCCCGTACTCGGTCCGGGCCAGTGCCGCCATCCTGCAGCAGATCGACCCCAACGTGGAGGAAGCTTCGATCAGCCTCGGGGTTCCCCCGCTCAAGAGCTTCTTCAAGATCACCGCGCGTCTGATGGCGCCGGGCATCATCGCGGGTGGGGTGCTGACGTGGGTTCAGACCATTACGGAAATCAGTTCCACGATTTTCCTGTTCGTCGGCGCGTGGGCGACGATGACTGTCGTGATTTACCGCCAGGTGATCAGCAGCAACTTCGGCAGCGCCGCTGCGGCCTCGTCGCTGCTCCTGCTGGCCGTCTTCCTGCCCCTCCTCGCCTGGAACCTCCGGGCTGATGAGAAGGCGATGGTTCTGACGTAACGCCATGCGGGCGGTGGTGTGGACCGGGAGTGGGACGGTCGAGGTGCGGGAGGTACCGCCGCCTTCGAGTCCCGGCGCAGTCCGAGTGCGGATGCGGGCGGCCGGGATCTGCGCCACAGACCTTCACATCCTGGATGGACGTCTCCGGTTTTCCAGGGCGCCCCTGATCCTGGGGCACGAATTGGCGGGGGAGGTGGTCGAGGGAGCACCGGACCTGGCCGCGGGGACGCGGGTGGCGGTGGCCTCCGTGCTGAGCTGCCATGGCTGCCCCTACTGCCGACGGGGATTACCGCACCTGTGCGACACGCCCCGGGAACTCGGGATCACGGTGGATGGTGGTTGGTGCGAGGAAATCGCGGTGCCGCGGGAGAACCTGGTGCCGCTGCCGGCTGGGCTCTCCTGGGAAGCGGGCGCGCTCCTGGAACCCCTCAACTGCACCCTGGGCGCCATGGAGCGGGCTCGCGTGCGGGCCGGCGATGACGTGCTGATCCTGGGGAGCGGCCCGGCCGGACTCCTGTTCGTCCAGTTGGCGCGGCTCAAGGGGGCGGGGCGCGTCCTGGTGGTGGGGACGACACCGGCCCGCCAGGCCCTCGCACAGGCCCTGGGGGCGGACTTTCTCCTGGATGCCGGCGAAGACCTGCTGAAGCGCAGCCGGGAGCTGTGCGGGGGCATCGGGCCGGACCTGGTGATCGAGGCCGTAGGGAGCGAGCGAACGATCCACGAGGCGTTCCGCCTAGTCCGCCGTGGCGGCCAGGTGGTGTTGTACGGCCTCCACGGCCGACCGATCGAGGCCTTCGACATGGATGGGATCGTGATGAATGCCCTGACGGTCGTCGGGCACCAGTCCTCGCCCGGCCTGTGGCCCGAGACGGTGAAGCTGGTGGAGACGGGACGGATCGACGTGGGCCGGATGGTCACCGGGCGCTTTCCCCTGAGCGATGCCCCGCGTGCCCTGGATGTGGCCCGGGACGAAGCGGCCGGCTCCATCAAGGTCATGCTGGAGATCTGAAGAGCGGGGGCCAGGGATCAGGGGCCAGGGATCAGGGGTCGGACCCCGACCCCTGGCACCTGATCCCCGAGCCCGGTCGTTGGGGGAGGAGGGTAGGCCAGCCCATGGCGGGAGAGGTCCGGGTCGAGAGGGTCAGCCGGAACTTCGGCACCGTCCAGGCCCTGGTGGAGGTGTCGCTGGAGATCCGGCAGGGCGAATTCTTCACCCTGCTTGGACCCAGCGGGTGCGGCAAGACGACCCTGCTGCGGATCATCGCCGGGTTCACCAAGCCGGATTCGGGCATGGTCTGGATCGGGGACGTGCGGCTGGATGCCTTGCCCGCCCATCGCCGGGACATCGGCATGGTCTTCCAGAATTACGCCATCTTTCCCCACCTCACGGTTTTCGACAACGTGGCCTACGGGCTGCGAGCCCGCCGGGTCCCGGACGCCGATATCCGTCGGCGCGTGGAGGAGGCCTTGCGGCTCGTCCACCTGGAGGCGCAGGCCACCCGGATGCCGCACCAACTCTCCGGGGGGCAGCAGCAGCGGGTGGCCACGGCTCGCGCGCTGGTGATCCAACCCCGCATCCTTTTGATGGACGAGCCGCTCTCGAACCTGGATGCCAAGCTGCGGGTGGAGATGCGGACGGAGATCCGTCGACTCCAGCGGGACCTGGGGATCACCACCATCTACGTCACCCACGACCAGGAAGAGGCGCTGGCCATCTCGGAGCGGCTGGCGGTCATGAACGCCGGCCGGGTGGAGCAGGTCGGATTGCCCTGGGACGTGTACCAGGCGCCCGGGAGCGCTTTCGTGGCGCAGTTCATCGGGGCCAGTAACGCCCTCAGCGGCAGGCTGGTTGGGACCGAGGGAGAGTGGGCCCGGGTGGAGATCGGCGGATGGATCGTCCGCGCGCGCCGGGCGGGTGTGGCCACCGGCCGCGCCCTGGTGGTCTTTCGCCCGGAAGCTGTGGAATTGCTCTCTGAGGACGTCCTGCCTCCGGGGGCCACGCTAGGGGAGGGTGTGGTGATCAACCGGGAGTTTCTCGGTTCCGTGCTTCGCTACCGCCTGCGGCTTGTGGACGGCTCTCAGATCCATCTAGATGAACACAAGCCGGACGCCGCCCGCCTGCGAAAGGAGGGGGAACGGGTCCGCTTCGCCGTGCAACCCCAGGACGTCATGCTGTTTCCAACGGAGGGTTGAAAGCAATGGAAAATTTCAAACCGACAATGAAAAACGGACAACGCGGAGCTGGCGAAGGCCGCATGCTGGTCGGGCCAATCGGGCCTCGGCTCATTGTCAGTTGTCAGTTGTCAGTTTTCCATTTTTCATTGGAAGGACGTCGGCCATGAAGGCCTCCGAGTTTCGGGCGGGGCAACTACCGACGGACGTCCGGCGCTTGGTGACCGAGGCAATTCTCGTCGCGCGCGAGGCGGGCCGCATCCTTCGGCGCCGCTTCCGGACGGCGCTGCGCATTTCGAGGAAGGGGCCGGGCGACATCGTGACCGCGGCCGATGTGGAGGTCCAGGCCATGATCGCCCGGCGGCTGCGTCGGGCGTTCCCGACCCACGGCATCCTGGCGGAGGAGGGACTGGACGCCACGGCCGGGACAGAGTGGCGCTGGATCGTGGACCCGCTGGACGGAACCAAAAACTTCGCCCGCGGCATCCCCAGCTTTTGCGTGTCCATCGGGGCCGAGCGGGAGGGCAAGGTCGAGCTCGGCGTCGTGCTCGACCCGACCCAGGAAGAGTTGTTCGTGGGGGCACGCGGGGCCGGCGCCTGGTTGAACGGCCGGCGCATCCACGTCTCCGAGGTCTCGGATCTTGCGGGCGCGTTTCTGGGGACCGGACTTCCCAACCGGGTGCGAAGGTTCGCCGGCCCCGTGGCCCGGGTGTTCAGTCGCTTCGCTGCCCGCTGCCTGGGGGTCCGGGATCGCGGCGCCGGGGCCCTGGACCTGTGCTACGTCGCCTGCGGCCGGTTCGACGGCTACTGGGAGGTGGATCAATCCCCCTGGGACATCGCCGCAGGAGGCCTCATCGTGGAGGAGGCCGGCGGGCGCATGTCCAACTTCCGGGGCGGGCCGTTCGACATCTACGGAGGCGAGACAGTGGCGAGCAACGGGAAGATTCACGACCAGATGCTCGCGCTGCTGGGTGCCCGCGCCGGCATGCCCCGGGGCTACCGGCCTCCTGTACGACGACGCTAGCGTGCTTGATCCAAACAGGAATAGCAAACCGCCAAGACACCAAGAACACCAAGAAAGCCCAACTATTCTTCAAAGATGAGGGACCCGTGCAGAAGTGAAGAGGGGCTTCGATCTCCGAGAGGCATCGAGGAGTTGCTGAAGGTTGGTGAACCTTGGTGTCTTGGTGCCTGCGAGGAAAATCCCTGACGCGGTGTATCGTGGGGAGGGCCCTTGTGGCCCTCCGCCTTCGGAGGGCGGGTACCCGCACGAAGTGTGGGTGCAGCCCCCTCCCTACCGGCATCCGGGGAATGGGATTTTCATCCGTTGTGGTGACCGTGAGCGGTCATGACCACTTGGTGGTGAGGTGCTTGTGCTGAGGGGTCG
>CAZNWB010000007.1:0-24360 GCA_964576535.1 uncultured bacterium
TGGCGTTCTCCCGAACGCTGGGAGCCCGGGGCCTGGGAGCGCCCGTACGAATGATACGTTAGGAAGGCTTGTCGGCGCGTGGGGGGCTTGATGGGCTGGGGGGCGGGGTGGCGCTAGCCTTGTCTGACAATGGGTAACAGCCGTAGACCGGTGAGGTCAGTAACCGTTCGGCTATAACGCAGCGCGGTAATGCAGCGCGTTAATTCGCTCGCGTCCGGGTCCGCCCCTCCCCGGGCCAGGCAGGCCCTGGTCTTGGCCAGTCGGTCCGCCTCCGACATTGGCCGTCGCGGCCCGCCGCCCACGCTAGGTCCCCGCCCGCCCCAGCAGGATCTCCAGGATGCGCCGGTACCCGGTCGGCCGCACCTTGGCAACGATGACCGCGGGCTGGGTCGTGCCCACCGCATCCTTCAGGGCGGACCGCAGCCCCTCCTCGTCCTCCACTTCGGTGCCGAGGGCGCCGAGGCTCTCCGCCAGCTTCGGGATGTCCATAGTCCCCAGGGAGACCCCCACCGGGGCATAGCGCTTCTGCTCCTGCTGGACCCGGACCAGCCCCAACGAAGCGTCCGTGAAGACCACGACCACCAAGGGGAGCCGCAGCCAGGCGGCGGTGGCCAGATCGGCCATGCATCTGAGGAACCCCCCATCGCCCAGGAACGCGAGGACGGGACGGTCAGGAAGCGTGAGCTTCGCCGCCACGGCGGCGGGCAGACCAAATCCCGGCCTGGCGAGGCCGCTGGAGCACAAATACCCCTTGGGTTCGTAGCAGTCCCAGAAGGCGCCCACCGCCAGGGCGTGCATCCCTGAATCGGCCACGGCCACCGTCTGCCGTGGGAAGATCTCCCGGGCGATCTCGACGACCCGGTGCGGCGGGAGTCCGGTTCTCCCCCGCGCAATGCTGGCTTCGGCCAGGAGCGCGCGGCCCCGCGTCTTGTAGTTGCCGGCCCGCCCCGCCCAGTCCGCCAGGCCCCAGCCACCGCCGGGCGGGAGGGCCTCCCGCATCGCCTCCAGGGAGGCCGGCAGGTCGGCGATCACCTCGCAGGCCGGCTCGAACGGGCGGCGACCCGTCTGGTACTCTGCCAGGACGACGACTGGCAGGCCGCCCCGCCAGGGTCGCGGGAGCAGTTCTCCCGCATCCAGACCCACCGCGAGCACCCCCTCTGCCTTGGCGAGGAGGTCCTCCTCCAGTTGGCCCCCCAGGAAGAGACCGGCGGCCAGAGGATGATCCTCGGGAACCGCCCCCTTGGCGCGCGGGGTGGTGAGGAGGGGGGACCCGAGATGCTCGACCAGTTCCTGCAGGGCCCGCGCCGCCCGGGACGCGCGGCACCCCAGGCCGGCGACGACCACAACCCGCCCCCGACGGGCAAGGAGTCGCGCGGCGGCCCGGATCGCGCTCGGCGAGGGGCCGGCGGCTCGCTCCTGCTGGGGACGGACGGGGTGCCGGCGGGCCGGCCGCATCGCCTCGTCCGCGGGCAGGTCCAGGTGGACCGGCCCGCGGGGGGCCGCCAGAGCCTTGCCCCAGGCCCACGCCAGGAGCCGATCGCTCCGCGGCGCCGTGATCGTCGCGGCGCCCTTGGTCACTTCCTCCAGCAGCCGACGATGCTCCAGGCCCTGGGGTTCGGCCAGGCGACTGCTGGTCCGCGAGAGCCGATCCGTCAGCAGGAGGAGGGGCACCCGATCCAGGCAGGCGTGCGCCACGCCGGCCACCGCGTTCGCCACTCCCGGCCCCAGGGCGGCGAGGCAGACGCCGGGGCGGTCCAGGAGGTCGCCCTCCGTGGCCGCCATGATGGCGGCGCTGGCCTCGTGGGGGGTCAGCACGAACTCCAGTTGCCGCTTCCGCCCCGCCTCGATGAGGTCCAGGGTGCTCCCCCCACCCGGCACACCATACATCCGGCGCACGCCCGCCCCGGCCAGGAACGCCGCGATCGTCTCTACCGTGGTCCCCATCCGTCCTCCCAGCGCCCCTGGCGGCCGGGTCAGGCCGCCCTGGCGCAGATCTCCCCGAAGAGCCGGGCCACGACCAACATCAGATAGAACCAGACAAACGGCCACACCAGCAGCCCCAGGTACGGGAGGACTGCGATCAAGCCGGCCAGCAGGAAGCCGCCCACGCTCAGCAGGTAGGCTGCCACGTACTCCGACAGGACGGTATTGATCCCCCCCCACAGCATGCCGGGATGGAAGGCGGCTTCGATCCGGCGCTCGCCGATATACTTGGCCAGGGCCATGGGCAAGAAGAACAGCAAGAAGACCCCCGCCAGGACCCCCAGGATCATGAGGACCATTCCCAGGAACAGGAATACGCCCCCCTTGACAAGGACGCTGAGGCCCACCACGAGGATGAGAAGCGGCAGGATCTCATACGCCAGGCCCACCCCGAAGGCCGCCAATCCGCTCCGCAGCAGGGCCGGCCAGTTCTCCCACTCGGGGAGCGCCCCCACCTCCCAGCGGAGCGTCCCCCGATACACCTGAAGGATATACCCCAGGGCGGGGAAGTTCAGGCCCACGACGAGGGGGGCGATTTCGAAGGCCGCCACCTCCGACGTCAAATACGTCAAGCCCACGAAGACGAGCTCGAGGAGCAGCCCGGTTGCCCCCCCGATCAGGAGCTTTCGGGGCCAGTCCACCCCGGCCAGGGGAAAGCGCGCGGAGGCGCGGATCCAGAGCTGCATGGCCTAGGGCGACCCTCCAATCACGTCCACGAGCCGTGTCAGGTCCTCGTCGGAGAAGAAGCTGATCTCCAGGGTGCCGCCCCCCGCCCTCCCGGGGAGGATGCGGACCTTGGTGCCCA
Organism: uncultured bacterium; assembly: GCA_964576535.1. GTDB lineage: Bacteria > Methylomirabilota > Methylomirabilia > Methylomirabilales > 2-02-FULL-66-22 > 2-02-FULL-66-22. Next base: position 2,789 of record CAZNWB010000007.1, read on the forward strand.
GGACCGCCCGCAGCCGATCCTCCAGCGCCCGCAGGTTCGGGTTCCCCGTCCGGGGACGTCCCCCCGGCCGCGGCGCCCCGCGGCGCATCCGGCGGACCAGCGCCTCCGCGGCCCGCACCGACAGGCCGCGCTTGACGATCAGGTCGCGCGCCTTGAGCTGGTCGGCCGCCCGCTCCAGCCCGAGCAGGGCGCGCGCGTGGCCCTCGGACACCACGCCGCCGACCAGATCCTCCCGCAGCCGCTTCGGGAGCCGCAGGAGCCGCAGCGCGTTGGTCACCGACGAGCGGTCGCGCCCGAGGCGCGCGGCCACCTCCTCCTGGGTCAGCTCGAACTCCTCAATGAGGCGGCGGTAGGCTTCAGCCGCCTCCATCGGGTTGAGGTCTTCCCGCTGGAGGTTCTCCACCAGCGCCATCTCCAGCGCCTGCGCGTTGCTGGCCTCTCGGATGACGGCGGGGATGCGGGTCAGCCCGGCCAGCCGCGCGGCCCGGACCCGCCGTTCCCCGGCCACAACTTGATAGCCGCGAGGGGCCCGGCGGACCACGACGGGAGTCAAGACCCCGTGAGCCCGGATGGTGGCCGCCAGCTCTTCCAGGGCCGCCCGGTCGAAGTGCTGCCGGGGCTGGAGCGGATTGCCCTCCAGCTCCCCCAGGGGAATCTCCAGGGTGGTGCTCGCCGCGCCTTCCGCCCCGGGGATCAGGGCCGACAGCCCCCTACCCAGACCGCGTTTTTGCACCATCGATCACCTCGCGCGCCAGGCTCAGGTATCCCTCGGCGCCAGGACACCGGATGTCGTACAGGATCACGGGCCGGCCGTGGCTGGGCGCCTCGGCCAGGCGGACGTTGCGGGGGATCACAGTGCGGAACACCTGGTCCCGGAAGTGCCGTCGCACGTCCTGGGCCACCTGCGTAGCCAGATTCATCCGCCCATCGAACATGGTGAGCAGGATCCCTTCGATCTCCAGCCGCGGGTTCAGCGTCTGCCGGGTCAGGCGGATCGTGTCCAGGATCTGCCCGAGGCCCTCCAGGGCATAGTATTCGCACTGCAGGGGAATCAGCACGGAGTCCGCCGCCACCAGGGCGTTCAGGGTGAGGAAGCCGAGGGAGGGTGGGCAGTCGATCAGGATGTACGCGTACCGGGCCGCGATCCCCTGGAGTGCCCGCTTCAGCCGGTGCTCCCGCTCCGGAAGTTCCACCAGCTCCACCTCGGCCCCGATGAGCTCCCGCCGGGCCGGGATGACCTGCAGCGCCGGCAGGGCCGTGGGCAGCACCGCCTCCGCGGCCCGGGCCGTGCCCAGGAGCAGGTGGTACACATGGACCCTCACCGCCCTGACGTCCACGCCCACGCCGGTGGTGGCGTTTCCCTGCGGGTCGGCGTCCACCAAGAGGGTGGGGCGCTCGGCCGCCGCCAGGCAGGCCGCCAGGTTGACGGCCGTCGTCGTCTTGCCGACCCCGCCCTTCTGGTTGGCCACCGCGATGATCTTGGCCACCCCACCCCCGGCAGGCTTCGATTCCCCGGGGCCCCGTCCCCGCGAACCCGACAGCGAGATCCGACAGGGACAGGGAAGTTCGGTCGCTGTCGCTCTCCCTGTCGCTGTCGGCGTCGTCTCTGCTCTAGGTTCTCGGCTCTCGGCTCGGCTTCGCTCCCCCGGGGCCCCCGCCCCGGACCATAGCACACCGCGGGTGGCGGGGCCAAGGGGGGAAGCACTGTTTCACGTGAAACATCCGCCTGTCTATGATTTCGGATTGTGGATTTCGGATGTTGGATTGATCGAATTCGGCATTCGAAAGTCGGCGGGGTCCCTCGGCATCGAATCAACGGGGCCTCATCCCCGCCTCTCTGATTTCGGATTTCGGATTGGCGATTTCGGATTGGCGAACTTCGAAATTCGACATTCGAAATTCGATATTGACGGAGACCGGCGGGGTCCCTCGGCTTTGATCCTCCGGGGCCCCATCCCCGCTCATCCCTCTGTCCCTGCACCCACGGCACGCCGCGGGTACCCGCCTCGGGGTGCGCGGGGTCCCCTCCCCTATGCCCTAGGCGAGGCGTCGCAATGCCACCACCCGACGCCCGGGGCGGCCGAGGGCCGGGGGGAGCGGAAGCTCCCGGACGACCTCGAACCCCAGGGCCAGGAGGCGATCCCAGGCACCGGGGGGAAGCGGCCCCGCCCCGAGCTGCACGAGGAAGAGGCCCTCGGGGCGCAAGAGAGGGCGCACCAGGCGTCCTGCGTCGGGGGGCGGCGCCACCGCCCGGGCCAGGCCCAGGTCGTACCCTCCCGCCTCCCGGGGATCCGTGCCCATCGCCTCGGCCCGGGCCCGGACCACCCGGACCCCCGTGAGGCCGAGAGAGCGCGCCACGTGCACCAGGAATGTGGCCTTCTTTCGGGAAGCCTCCACCAGCGTCACCGAGAGATCGGGCCGGACCAGCTTGAGGGGCAGCGCGGGGAACCCCGCCCCGGACCCGACGTCCACAGCCTGAAGCGGGCCGGGCGGAATCAGGGGCAGGCAGGCCAGGGAGTCCAGGATGCCCTCCCGGACCACTTCCTCGGGCGTCCGCAGGGCGGTGAGGTTGAGGCGTGCCGACCAGCGGCTGAGCTCTTCGCAGTAGAGGCGGAGGGCCGCCAGCTCACTCGGCTCCAGGCGAAGGCCCAGGGCTTCGGCGCCTCTGGCCAGAAGCTCGCCGGTGGTGGGGTGGGGTGGGTGCCTGGGGGGCATACGACGACGCGCCGCGCCTTAGGGCTTCTTGATTGGATAAGTTCGTGTCGGCTTGGCGCCAGCCAACTCCACACGAAGCACCCTTGGCAAAGGGCGAACCGTATCTGGGGAAACCCGATATTGTCCCATGAAATAAATCAGTTAGACCGCGTGACCCTCCGCCGGGGCCGGGGCGGTCGGCTTCCGGGTGATCAGCCATTGCTGGCCGACCTGGAGGATGTTGTTCACGAGCCAGTAGAGCACGAGACCCGAGGGGAAGCTCCAGAACATGAAGGTGAAGAGGATGGGCATCATCCACAGCATCATCTGGGCCTGGCGAGGATCGCCGGCGGGCGGGGACATCTTCTGCTGCACCCACATGCTCACCCCCATGAACAGGGCCAGCAGGTTGGCGGAAAGGATGTAGCCGCCCCAGACCGGGACAGCGAACAGGGAATCCGGCTGGGTCAGGTCCTGGATCCAGAGGAAGTGCGCCTGCCACATCTCGACGGAGCTGCCCAGGGCGTTGTAGAGGGCGATAAAGATGGGGATCTGGACCACCATCGGCAGGCAGCCGCCCATGGGATTGACCCCATGCTTGCGGTATAAGGCCATCGTCTCTTCCTGCTTCTTCTGGGGGTTGTTCTTGTACCGCTCCTGGAGGGCCTGCAGCTTCGGCTGGACCGCCTGCATGGCCTGCATGGACTTCAGGCTCTTGTGGGTCAGGGGGTGAAACGCGACCTTCTGGAGTACCGTCACCAGGATGATGGCGAGACCATAGTTTCCCGTGAAGCCGTACAGGAACTTCAAGAGGTACAGGGCGGGCCGCGCCAGGAAGTCGAACCAGCCCAAGTCGACGATCCTATCCAGCTCCTGGCCGACCCCCTTGAGGACGTCAAGGTCCTTCGGCCCGGCGAACACCTGGGTGGTGGTGGCCACCCGGTCCCCCGGGGGGAGCGCGCGCCTGGCCTCCGCCAATCCGACCACCGGCTGATCTCCTTCCGCCCTGGCCACGAAGGCGTGAAGGCCCTTGTCCTTGGGGAGCAGGGCCGCCGCGAAGTACGTGTCCTGGAGGGCCACCCACGCGGGGGTCCCCGTGAGGGCCTTCTCCCCCGTGAGCTTCGTCACGTCCTCGTGCAGCCGCTTTCCTTCCAGCCACAGGGTTGGGGCCTGCAGCGTGCTATGCTTCTTGTCGGCGCTGTTCCGCAGCCCCGGTCCCCAGGCCAGCCGCGGCTCCACGGCCGCGTCGGCACCGGAAAGGTTCCGCACCGTCAGCCCAACCTCCGCCTGGTAGCCATCCGCACGGAACGTCACCCGTTTTTGCAGCTCAATCCCCGACGCGGCTATGTGGGTGAACGTGATCGTCCCGCTCTGATCGCCGGTGAGCGCGAGCCCGTCCCGGTCCACTTGGTGGACCGCCCGCATCTGTTCCGGGTCGGCCCAGGCCGCGAGCGGCCCGGGGGCGGCGCCCGGATCCCCCATCGCGACCAGCTCCACCGGGGCGCCGCTTCCGACGCGATACTTCCTGAGCTGCCAGCTCGTGACGCGGGCACCCGCCGTCGAGAACGTGACCCGCAGGAGCGGTGTTTCGACAACGACCTCCCGCACCGGCACGCCCAGATCCGTCGTGGGCGTGTAGCCCTTTGACCGCGACGACGGCCTCGGCCGCAACGGCGCGGCCTTGGCGGGTGCCTGGGCAGGCTCTGGAGGTGCGGCGGCCTGCTTTGACCCGTTGGCGGGGCCGGGGCGCACCTGCTCCTCCGGCGGGGGCCCGAAGTGGGACAAGTACCACTGGTACCCCACCAAGATGAGGACGACGAGCACTGTGGCGACGATGGTGTTGCGTTCCATGCGCGCTCCGGAAACTACGCTCGGCTCCTACGGAACGGGGTCCGGCCCGCCCGGGTGATAGGGGTGGCAGCGCAAGAGGCGCCGGGTCGTCAGCCGCAGGCCCCGCGCCAGCCCGTGGCGCTCTACCGCTTCCAGCGCGTACGACGAACAGCTGGGAAAGAACCGGCAGACCGGTGGGAAGCCCGGCGAGACGAGGCGCCGGTACGCCCTGATCGTCGTGAGGGCGGCCGCCCGGAGCTTACCCATGCGTTGCTTTCCCGTCCGCCTCGCGTCGGGTCAGGGCCGCGCAAAAGCGGGAGAGCAGGTCAGCCAGGCTGGCGCGTACCTGGCGTCGGGGCTGCCGGCTTACGTCGCCCCGGGCGAGGAGCAGCAGGTCGGTCCCGCCGGTAGCATCGCACCCGTGCCCGAGAACCTCTCGCGCGATTCGCCGGATGCGGCTCCGGGTCACCGCGCCCCCTGCGGCTCGCCCCAAGGCAAGGATCAACTGCCCGTGCGCCCCGCGCGCGCGGTCCCCGCAGAGGGTCCATGGGCCTCCGCTCACGCGTACGCCGTGCCGCCGAAGGCGGACCGCCGGCGTCTCGGGCCCGGCCTTCCGCATCCGGCGGACCTAGACGCTGAGGCGGTGGCGCCCCTTCGCCCGCCGCCGGCTCAGGACCTTCCGGCCATTCGCCGTGCTCATCCGCTTGAGGAAGCCGTGACAGCCCTTCCGCTTGCTTCTGTTCGGCTGATACGTCCGTTTCATTGTTCCTCCCTGGCGAGCGACAAGGTCCCCATCATATTGCCCTCGCCTTCGCCCTGTCAAGTTTCCACCGGGCGCTCTCGGCGCCGTGCACGCCATGGGCGGCCCGCAGATTTCTCTGGGGTGTCCCCCCGGCGGCCATTGCCCTTTCTGGCTTGCCCCCGGCCCTACGATATCTGCGATGACGGGCGGGTAGGTGGCCTCGCGACCATTTTTCTTCAAAAAAGCCTATACAACTATTTGATTCTATTAATAAATACCACTTATCCACATGTGTGGAAAAGCCTGTGTGTAACTCGGGCTCTCTGGTCGTGGAGGTTGACCTGTCGGGGGGGCCTCGCCATCCGGGAGGCGGCCGTCTGGGCTCAGCCTCTGAAAGGGTTCGTTGACAGCGTGGGACACCCTTTGGTAAAATTTGTTGGTAAGTCAGGCGCGTGTCCCACCTTTTCCACAGGGTCGCAAGGGTACGGCAGACCTGAGGGCGATGCCGGAAAACCGGGGTGGTGTATCCACACCCGCGCAGCCTCTGAGAAGCCGGAAAATCCATCGCTTTAGCGAATTGTGCACATATCCTTCTCATCTATGACTACTCCTCCTAGTTTATTAAGTATATGAAGATCTTTTGTAGAAGAGCCTTGGGTGTTGATAGAGAAATTCCGGAGATATTCGCACCACTCTTTCCGCCTCCCCGGGGCGTGTGACCACACACAAGAAAGGAAGGCACATGCACATTCGTGTCGATCGGGATGCCTTCGTAGATGCCTTGGGGCCCGTCCAAGGAGTGGTCGAAGCCAAAAAGACGCTGCCCATTCTTTCCCATCTGCTCCTCGAGGCCAGCCCGGACGGCGTCTTCTTGTTCGGGACTGACCTGGACGTCGGGATCCGCCGCGGGCTGGCGGCCGAGGTGGTCCATCCGGGAGCGGTCGCGCTCTCGGCGAAGAAACTCTACGAGATCGCGCGGGAGTTGCCCGAGGCGCCGGTCGAGTTGCAGGCAGAAGCGGACCTGCAGGTGGCCATCCGGTGCCAGCGCTCCAACTTCCGCATGAAGGGACTCCCGCGAGAGGAATTTCCGTCGCTGCCGGATCTCAAAGGGGACGGCGAGATCGTCCTGGACACGCGGGTCTTCCGAGACATGCTGCGGAAGACCCTGTTTGCAGTCTCCTCTGACCAGACCCGGTACGCCCTGACGGGGGTGCTGGTGCAAGTGCAACCGAGCGAGATCCGGATGGTCGCCACGGACGGGCATCGCCTCGCCCTCGTGCGGGCGCCGCGGCCCGGGGGGAAGGGGGGCGCCACGCTCGAAGCGCTGGTTCCGAAGAAGGCCATGGTCGAGGCAGCCAAGATCACGCGCGACGAGGGCGGCGACGTCAGGTTCTGGCTGGCCCAGAATCAACTCATCCTGGAGCAGGAGTCAAGCACCCTGGTGGCGCGCCTGATCGACGGCCAGTTCCCGAATTACGATCAGGTGTTGCCCCCGCCCGCGCCGAGCCGCATCACCGTCGGCCGGGAGGCGCTGCAGGGGGCCCTCCGGCGGACCTCCGCCATCATGGGGGAGCGCACCACGGCGACCGAGTTCGAGTTCCGGCCGGGGCGCGCGCTCGTGTCCTGCGTCAACCTGGACCTGGGCGAGGCCCACGAAGAACTCGAGGCGTCCTACGACGGGACGGCATTCAAGGTCGGGTTCAACGCCCGGTATGTCCTGGAGTTCCTGGGCGCCGTGGAGGGCGCGGAGGTGGCCCTGCAGATCACCGATCCGCTGAGCCCGGCGCTGTTCCGCATCGCCGGGGACGACGCCTATTCCTGCGTGATCATGCCCATGCGGATCTAGCGTGGTGTCGTGCGACCAGCATTCGCGGAGGATCGACACGTCGCCGGTGCCGTGGGACGCCGAAGAAGACAGGAGGCAGAAGTCGGGCAGGCCATCAGGGATGCGAGCGGGGGCGTCGCCCCCGGCGAGACCCTCCACTCCGTCGGCCCGCGCCACGAGGCGGTTCCGGCCCGGGCGGGAGTTGGGGGGTTTCTTGTGCATGGGTGGTAGCGGTGCGGGACACCGGGCCCCCGGGATCGGCGGGAGCGCAGCGCCCGGGGTGAGCTAACGAGGAGATATGGCGAAGACGAACGAGAACCAGGAGAGCGGAGCGACCGCCTACGGGATCGACCAGATTAGGGTGCTGGAGGGCCTGGAGGGCGTGCGGAAGCGACCCGCCATGTACATCGGCGGCACCGGGCCCGAGGGACTGCACCGCCTGGTGTTCGAGGTGCTGGACAACAGCGTGGATGAGGCGCTGGCCGGGGCCTGCGACCGGATCGAGGTCACCATCCACATCGACAACAGCGTGACGGTGACCGATAACGGGCGGGGCATTCCCGCGGACATCCACGAGCAGACGGGCCGACCGGGACTGGAAGTGGTGATGACGACCCTCCACGCGGGCGGCAAGTTCGGGGGGTCGGCCTACAAGGTCTCGGGCGGGCTGCACGGGGTGGGCGTGTCGGTAGTCAACGCCCTGTCCGAGTGGCTGGAGGCCGAGGTCTGGGTCGGCGGCAAGAAGCACCTCCAGCGCTACGAGCGGGGGAAGCCGACCGGCGATGTGGAGGAGATCGGCCGGGCGCGGCGGACCGGGACCCGGGTGACGTTTCTCGCCGACGGCGAGATCTTCGAGGATCGCACCTTCAGCCTGGACGCGCTGAGCAACCGGCTGCGGGAGATGGCCTTCCTGAACAAGGGGCTGCGCATCGTCCTGGCGGACGAGCGTGTGGACCGGCGGGAGGAGTTCTATTACACCGGCGGCATCAAGCAGTTCGTCGAGCTGCTCAACGCCAACAAGACGACGCTGCACCCGCGCCCCATCTACATCGAGGCGCAACGGGACGACACCCTCGTGGAGATCGCCCTGCAGTACAACGACGGCTACGCCGAGGCGGTCTTCTCCTTCGCCAACAACATCAATACCCAGGACGGCGGCACCCACGTCATCGGCTTCCGGTCCGCGCTCACCCGGACGATCAACAACTATGCCGCCGGCCGCAACCTGCTCAAGGACCTGAAGGCCAGCCTCAGCGGCGACGACGTACGGGAGGGTCTCACGGCCGTCCTCAGCGTGCGACTCCCCAACCCGCAGTTCGAGGGACAGACCAAGGGGCGGCTCAACAACCCCGACATCAAGGGCCTGGTGGAGGCCGTCGTCAACGAGAAGCTGGGGGAATACCTCGAGGAGAACCCCGGCGTCGGCCGGCGCATCGTGGAGAAGGCGGCCGAGGCGGCCCGGGCGCGGGAGGCCGCCCGCAAGGCCAAGGAGCTGGTGCGGCGCAAGGGGGCCCTGGACGGGGACGACCTGCCCGGCAAGCTGGCGGACTGCTCCGAGAAGGACCCGGCCCTCTGCGAGCTGTTCATCGTCGAGGGGGATTCGGCCGGCGGGTCGGCCAAGCAGGGACGGGACCGCCGGTTCCAGGCCATTCTCCCCCTGCGGGGCAAGATCCTGAACACCGAGCGGGCGCGCGCCGACAGAATACTCTCCTCCCACGAGATCCGCGTGCTCATCTCGGCCCTGGGGGCCGGCATTGACCCCGAGTTCGACCTGTCCAAGCTCCGCTACCACCGCGTCATCATCATGACCGACGCCGACGTGGACGGCGAGCACATCCGCACCCTGCTCCTCACCTTCTTCTTCCGGCACCTCCGGAAGATCGTGGACGGCGGGCACCTCTACATCGCCCAACCCCCGCTGTACAAGGTGAAGCGCGGGAAGGCGGAGCGGTACCTCAAGGACAACCGGGGGATGGAGGACTTCCTCCTGGAAGCGGGGGCGGAGGCTCTCTCCGTCGAGTCGGCCGGCAACGGCAGCACCTGGACCGGGCAGCGCTTCTCCGCGGTCCTCAAGAAGGTGGTCGCCTGGCGGCACTGTTTGCGGGCCCTGGACAAGCGCGGCCGGAACTCCCAGGTGGTGGCGGCGCTTGTGCAGATGGGTGGCGTCCCCCGCGGCAGCCTCAAGGACGAGGCGAAGGCCCAGCGGCTGCTGGATCGGCTGCTGTCCAGGCTCCGCGAGCAGGCCGACCGGCTGGGACCCGCCGAGGGAAGCGTGGAGTGGGACGAGGACCATGAGGTCTTCAAGCTCATCGTCACCCAGGGGGGCCAGCCGGTGCGCCCAGATCGCGCGAGCTGCACCATCTCGCCGGCCCTCGTGGCGTCGGCCGAGTACCGCGAGCTGGAGACGGCGGCCGCGGCCCTCAAGGCCCTGGGGAATCCGCCCTTCACCATCCGGATGGAATCCGAGACGATCCAGGCCGAGAACTGGACGGCGCTGTATGAGCACACCTTGGCGCTGGCCAAGAAGGGGCTGACGATCCAGCGGTACAAGGGCCTGGGCGAGATGAACGCCGAGCAGCTCTGGCAGACCACCATGAATCCTGAGACCCGGACGCTCTACAAGGTCCAGGTTCAGGACGCCCTGGCGGCCGAGCAGATCTTCACGACGCTCATGGGCGACCAGGTGGAGCCGCGCCGCCAGTTCATCGAGGCTCACGCCCTGGAAGTCAGCAACCTCGACATCTAGGCCGAACCCGGAAAGAGAGTCGCCCGTGCCCGAGCAGAACGACAGTATCGCCCAGCAGCGGATCGGCGAGGTCCACCTGACCGACATCCACGAGGAGATGCGGCGCTCGTACCTGGACTACGCCATGAGCGTCATCATCGGCCGGGCCCTGCCGGACGCCCGCGACGGCCTGAAGCCGGTGCACCGGCGCGTGCTCTACTCCATGCACGAGATGGGCCTGGCCTTCAATCGGCCCCATCGCAAGGCGGCGCGGGTGGTGGGCGACGTCCTGGGGAAGTACCACCCCCACGGGGACGCCGCGGTCTACGACACCATCGTCCGGCTGGCCCAGGACTTCTCCATGCGGTATCCCCTGATCGACGGGCAGGGGAACTTCGGCTCCGTGGACGGCGATGCCCCCGCGGCCATGCGGTACACCGAGGTGCGGCTGGCCCGCATCGCGCAGGAGATGGTGCGGGACATCGACAAGGAGACCGTCGATTTCGTCCCCAACTACGACGACACCACCCAAGAGCCGGCGCTGCTCCCGACCGGCCTGCCCAACCTCCTGGTCAACGGCTCGTCCGGAATCGCCGTGGGAATGGCCACCAACATCCCGCCCCACAACTTGAACGAGGTGGTGGACGCCGTCGTCCTGCAGCTGGAGAACCCGGAGGTGACGGTCGAGGAGCTGCTGCAGGCCCTGCCCGGCCCCGACTTCCCCACGGCCGGCTACATCCACGGGCGGCAGGGCATCCTGGACGCCTACCGCACGGGCCGCGGCCTGATCCAGATGCGGGCCAAGGCGGTCGTCGAGAAGGGCCGGAGCGGCCGCGAGAGCATCATCGTGACGGAGCTGCCCTACCAGGTAAACAAGGCCAGGCTGGTGGAGCGGATAGCCGAGCTGATCCGCGAGCGGAAGATCGACGGGGTCTCGGACCTCAGGGACGAGTCGGACCGGGAGGGCATGCGCATCGTCCTCGAACTCAAAAAGGACGAGCCGGCCCCGCCCATCCTGAACTCGCTCTACAAGCACACGGCCATGCAGTCCACCTTCGGCGTCATCATGCTGGCCCTGGTGGACAAGCAGCCCAAGGTCCTGGCCCTGAACGAGACGATCGGGCACTTCATCGAGCATCGCAAGACCGTGGTCCTGCGGCGCACGCGGTACGACCTCCGCAAGGCAGAGGAGCGGGCCCACATCCTGGAGGGCTACCGCATCGCCCTGGACCACCTGGATGCCGTGATCCAGCTCATCCGCCGGTCCCGCTCGGTGGAGGAGGCCCGGGTGGGTCTCGTGCGGGAGTTCGGCATGACCGAGATCCAGGCCCAGGCGGTCCTGGACCTGCGGCTGCAGCGCCTCACCCAGCTCGAGCGCCAGAAGATCCAGGACGAGTACCAGGAGACGATCCAGCTCATCGCGAAGTTTCAGGCCATCCTGGGCAACGAGGCGCTGGTGCGGGAGATCATCCGGGAGGAGCTCACGGCCCTGAAGGTGCAGTACGGAGACCCGCGCCGCACCCAGATTCTGGAGGAGGCGGCCGAGATCTCCTTCGAGGACATGGTGGCCGACGAGGAGATGGTGGTGACCATCACCCACGGCGGCTACATCAAGCGCAGCCCCCTCTCCGTCTACCGGTCCCAGCGGCGCGGCGGCAAGGGCACGACCGGGATGGCCACCAAGGAAGAGGACTACGTCGAGCACCTCTTCGTGGCCACGACCCACAGCTACATCCTGCTGTTCACCAGCCTGGGCCGGGTGCACTGGTTGAAGGTTCACGAGCTGCCCCAGCTCGGCCGGGCCGCCAGGGGAAAGGCGCTGGTGAACTTCCTGCAGGTGCAGCCGGGCGAGACGATGACCGCCATGATCCCGATCCGCCAGTTCGAGGTGGACAAGTACCTCCTGATGGCCACGCGGCGGGGCGTGGTGAAGAAGACGGAGCTGGCCGCCTATGCCAACCCCCGCGCCGGCGGGATCATCGGGCTCACCCTGGACGAGGGGGACGAGCTCATCGCCGTGCGGCTCACCAGCGGGCGGGACGAGGTGTTCCTGGCCACGCGGCAGGGCATGGCCATTCGATTCTCCGAGGACGAGGTCCGCACCATCGGCCGCACCGGGCGCGGCGTGATCGGGATCGACCTGGAGGAAGGGGACGCGGCCGTGGCGGCCGAGGTCGTCCGGCCCGGAACCACCATCCTCACGGTGAACGAGCGGGGCTACGGCAAGCGCACCGAACTGGAGGAGTATCGTCTGCAGGGCCGCGGCGGCCGGGGGATCATCAACGTGCGGGTGACGGAGAAGAACGGCCCCGTCGTCGGAATCCTGCAGGTGCAGGAGCAGGACCAGGTGATGATGATCTCCCAGGAGGGGAAGGTGAATCGCTTGCCCGTCCGGGAGATCAGCGTCATCGGACGTGCCACCCAGGGGGTGCGGCTGCAGGGGCTGGAGGCCAGCGATCGAGTCGCGGCGGTCACCAGCCTGGTGGCTGACGAGGGCGAGGCTGCGGCCGGCGCCGGCGGAACCCCGGAGCCGGAACCGGCCGAGGAATAGGCCCGGGACAAGACCGCGGTGTTCGACGCCAAATTCGTTCGCGACAATCTTGAGGCCGTGCAGGCCGCCCTGCGCAACCGGGGCCTGGCCCTCGACCTGCAGGATTTCCTGGCGGCCGATGCGTCGCGCCGGCGGCTGCTGTCCGAGGTGGAGCAGCTCAAGCACCGCCGCAACACCCTCTCCGAAGAGGTCGGCCGCCGGAAGCGGCAGGGGCAGGATGCCAGTGACCTCATCGCCGGGACCAAGGAGCTGGGGGATCGGATCAAGAAGCTGGATGAGGAGGTCCGGGCCTGCGACGAACAGATCGAGGCGATCCTGCTGGTCCTGCCCAATCTGCCGCACGCGTCGGTCCCGGTGGGGCGGGACAGCAGCGACAACACGGAGGTCCGGCGCTGGGGCGAGCCGCGGCAGTTCGATTTCACACCCAAGCCGCACTGGGAGATCGGAGAGACGCTGGGCCTCCTGGATTTCGAGCGCGCGGCCCGCATGGCCCAGGCGCGGTTTGCCGTCCTGAAGGGGCTGGGGGCCCGGCTGGAGCGCGCGCTCATCAATTTCATGCTGGACCTCCACACGAAGGAGCACGGGTACACCGAGGTCTTCCCGCCGATCCTGGTGAATGCGGCGGCCATGACCGGGACGGGCCAGCTCCCCAAGTTTGCCGAGGAGTCCTTCAAGACCAAGGACGAAGGGCTTTACATGATCCCGACCGCGGAGGTCCCGGTCACGAATTTGCACCGCGAGGAAATTCTGCCCCCCGGAACCCTGCCCTTGTCGTACGTCGCATACACGCCCTGCTTCCGCCGCGAGGCGGGATCCTACGGCAAGGACACTCGGGGGCTCATTCGGCAGCACCAATTCAACAAGGTCGAACTGGTGAAGTTCACCGAGGCCGGGCAATCCTACGCGGCCTTGGAACAGATGACCCGGGACGCCGGGGTCGTCTTGCAGCGCCTGGGCCTCCCCCACCGCGTGGTTACGCTGTGTACGGGGGACATGGGATTCTCCGCCGCCAAGACCTACGACATCGAGGTCTGGCTGCCCAGCCAGTCCACCTACCGCGAGATCTCGTCCGTCAGCAACTGCGAGGCCTTTCAGGCCCGCCGGGCCAGCATCCGGTATCGCCCTGCCCCCAAGGGCCCCGTGGAGTACGTCCACACGCTCAACGGGTCGGGTGTGGCCGTGGGGCGGACCTGGCTCGCGATCCTGGAGAACTTTCAGGAGGCCGACGGCAGCGTCCGCATCCCCGACGCCCTCCGCCCGTACATGGACGGCCTGGAGCGCATCGGCAGATCCTAGCCGCCCACGTTTCTGCTTCCCTTTGTCCGCGGGTTTTTCTATGATGTGGACCTTGCCGGTGGGCGCGGGGCGGGCCGAGGGGCTGCGGTCGGGCTCGCGAATGTGAGAAACGGCCCCGGGACGCCGCCGAGCGTGACGGTTCTTTCGCTGTCGGATCTCCCTGTCGCTGTCGGTGAGATTCCCGGAGGGGTGGCCGAGTGGTTGAAGGCGTCCCGCTTGAAACGGGATGACCGCAAGGTCCGTGGGTTCGAATCCTACCCCCTCCGCCATACCGAGGCCGCCCTGCGGCCCCGGAAATTGCAATGAAAAACCGACAACCGACAACGGACCAACGTGGATCGCGAGTGGAGTTGACCGGTTGTCAGTTGTCCGTCGTCGGTTTTGCATTGGATGTATTTCGCCCACGAACGGAGAGGTGGCCGAGCGGCCGAAGGCAGCCGCCTGCTAAGCGGTTGGTCGGGTAAAACTGGCCCCCGGGTTCGAATCCCGGCCTCTCCGCCAACCCCTGAGGTCCCCCGGGCGGGCAAGGGTGAGTTGCGGCCGCGGTGCTGGCCGCCCCCAGGACGAGGCGGCTGACGCAGATGACAGAGCAGGGTCCCGGCATGAGGAAGCTGATCCTCTCCGGCGTGGCGGTGGCAATTCCGCTGGCGGCGGTGGCTCTCTATTTCGCCATCTTCGATCAGCCGTCACCCCCGCCCCGTTCCGCCCAGGCGCCACCGGATGCGTCTGCGTCGGCCGGGCAACCGGACTCGGGGCAGGCACCGCTTCCGCCGAATCATCCCCCGGGCGGCGGGCAACCGGGCAGCCCGCAGGCGTCGGGCGGCGAGCAGGTGGGCGGACAGGCGGGCGGCGGGTTGAACGTGCCTGAGGGCCATCCGCAAGTGGGTGGGGCCGGGCGGCCGGTTCGCCTTCCGGAGGGAGTCAAGGGGAGGTGGCAGGCCGTGAAGCTGCAGGTGGAGGAGAAGAGCGGCGGCAACCCCCCCGAGATCTTCACGGTGAAGCTGGGCGGGCAAGTGTCCATTCCGGGGAGCAAGCTGCGCGTGACGGTGGGCGAGTTCCTGCCGGCTTTGCAGGTCAGCGGCGGGGAGATCACGTCGGCATCCAACGACCCGACCAATCCCGCCGTCCTGGTGACCGTGTCGGAGGACGGCAAGGACACCTTCAAGGGCTGGCTGTTCAGCAAGTTTCCCGAGATGCAGCCCTACGAGCACCCCAAGTACCGCATCACCCTGGTCGAGGGCGTCCCGCGCGGCTGACGCCCCCTCGACGAGGGAAGTTCAAATGGAAAACCGACAACCGGCCAACTCGCTCCCCGATGGTCCGTTGTCAGTTGTCCGTTGTCAGTTTTGCATTGGCTGGGTTCAGCGGAGAGGTACCGAAGCGGACGTAACGGGCCCGCCTCGAAAGCGGGTTGGGGGGCAACTCCCACGTGGGTTCGAATCCCACCCTCTCCGCCAGCCTGACGGGGCGACAGCGACGGCCGACAGGGACAGCGAGGGCTGCGGAGCCTTGGCTGTCGGCTCTCCCCACCCAGGGGGTGCCCGGATATCGGCGGGAGCGGAGAGGTGTCCGAGTGGCTGAAGGAGCACGCCTGGAGAGCGTGTGTGGGGGAAACTCCACCCCGGGTTCGAATCCCGGCCTCTCCGCCAGCCCCTTTCGGGTCGCGGCCGGTCCACGGGGGTGTTCTGCTCAATTTCAAATGGACAACTGACAACCGACAACCGGCCATCTCAATTTGTCGGTTTCCAGTTGTCGGTTTTGCATTGGTGTAGTTCCGCGTCGAGTGGGCGCCGGAGGGTTCACGCGGCGTTGATGATCGGGTCTCGCGCAGGGTAGCCCTGTGAACCCCGCCAGGTCCGGAAGGAAGCAACGGTAAGCAGCGAGCGGCCCGTGCCGCGAGGCCACCCGATCGGAGTCGCGCAGGCCCTCCGGCGCTCGCATACCACCACCCCCCAGAGGAGCAATGGCGTACCAGGTCATCGCGCGTCGGTGGCGACCGCAGGTCTTCGATCAGGTGGTGGCCCAGCGGAACGTCACCGAGACCCTCAAGAACGCCATCGCCACGGATCGGGTGGCCCACGCCCTGCTCTTCGCCGGGCCGCGTGGCGTCGGCAAGACGACGACTGCCCGCATCCTCGCCAAGGCCCTCAATTGCGCCCAGGGACCCACCCCCACTCCCTGCGGGACCTGTCCGCCGTGCGCGGAGATCGCCGCCGGTCGCTCCCTGGACTGCCTCGAGGTGGATGCCGCCTCCAACACCCAGGTGGAGAAGACCCGCGACCTCCTGGAGACTGTGCAATACGCGCCCACACGGGGACGCCACAAGGTGTACATCATCGACGAAGCCCACATGCTCTCCACCAGCTCCTTCAACGCCCTGCTGAAGACGCTGGAGGAGCCGCCGCCCCGCGTCGTCTTCATCCTGGCGACGACTGAGCCTCACCGGATCCCGGCCACCATCCACTCGCGGTGCCAGCGACACGACTTCCGGCTCCTCGGCGTGGCGGAGATCGTCGGGCGACTGCGCGAGATCGCCGCGGCGGAGCGGGTGACGGCCGACGACGGGACCCTGGCCGTTCTGGCGCAGGCGGCGGGCGGGAGCCTGCGGGATGCCGAGAGCCTCCTCGACCAGGCCATCACCAGCCTCGGGAACCGCCTGGAGCCCGAGCGCGTCGCCGACCTCCTGGGGCTGGTCCAGGCCGACGTGCTGGCCGAGGGCGCCGAGGCGATCCTGGCCCGGGATGCGGCCCGGATGCTCCGCCTGGTGGATCGGCTGGCGTCTCACGGCCAGGACCTGCGCCAGTTCGCGCTGGAACTCATCGGGCACCTGCGCGACCTCGCGATCCTCAAGGTCTGCCCCGAGCCGGGTCCGCTGCTCGAGGGGGCGCGCGTGGGCCGGGAGGTGGCGCGTCGACAGGCAGAGCGTGCCAGCGTCCCCGAACTGGAGCTGATGATCCGAACCCTCCAGCAGGCGGAGGGGGAGATGCGCCGGGCCGCCCAGCCGCGGTTTCTGCTCGAGATGGCGCTCCTGCGCCTGACGGAGATCCGCCATCTTCAGGCACTGGGAGACATTCTGAGCCGGCTCGTGGCCCTGGAGGGCCGGCTGCCCGGTGGATCGCCGGCGGCGACGACAGCAGAACTCCCGCTGTTCGGTCCCCGCCCCACGCCCATTGACCGGCCGGTGCGGATGGCAGAGGCCGCAAATGCGGCGCCGGCGCCGGGTCCCGTTCGGCCGCCTGATGCCCCGAGCGCCCAGGCCGCGGCCTTGGACATCGCCACGGGCTGGGCAGCCCTGGTGGGGCGCCTACGCGGGCGTAAGCGCCTGGCATCGGTGCTGACCGAGGTCCAGCCGGCTGGGCTGGAGGCCGAGACCCTCACCCTGGAGGTGAAGAACGGGAACGCCTTCGTACGCGACACGCTGGAAGATGCCGAGACGCGCCGACTGATCGCCGACGCCGCGGCCGAGGGCTACGGCCGTCGCCTGCGGGTCGAGTATCGGTTCGCCGCGCCCCCACCCCCCCGCCTGGATCCGGTGGGGGAGGTCCGTCGGCCCCCCGCCGCTCCGTCGGGCGTCCGGGATCACCCGCTGGTCCGGGAGGCCCTGGATCTCTTCGGCGGGACGGTGGTCCGCGAGGTCGGCGGCTAGGGAGGACCCATGAAAGATCTCGGCGATCTCATGAAGCAGGCCCAGCGGATGAAGGCCGAGATGGATCGCATCCAGGCCGAGGCGGCGACCAAGACCGTGGAGGGGAGCGCCGGCGGTGGTATGGTGACGGTGGTGGCCAACGGGAAGGGCGAGATCCTCTCGGTGCGCATCGACCCCGAGGTTGCCCGGGGCGAGGATCAGGAGATGCTGCAGGACCTGGTGACGGCCGCGGTCAACGACGCCCTGCGGAAGGCGCGCGAACTCCTGGCCCAGGAGGTCTCGCGCGTGGCCGGCGGGCTCGGCCTGCCGGGCCTGCTCTAGGTCGAGGAGATCCGGGGTCGTGGCCGGGATCACACCTTCTGCGCTGTCGGCCTTGATCGAAGAGTTGGTGCGCCTGCCCGGCGTTGGCCCGAAGACGGCCCAGCGCTTGGCCTTTCACCTGCTCAAGGTGCCGCGCGAGACCGCCGTGGCGTTGGCGGAAGCCGTCGTGGCGCTCAAGGACCGGACGCGGCTGTGCGCGCGCTGCTTCAATATCGCCGAGGAGGACCTCTGCGGCGTGTGCCAGGATCCCCGCCGCGACGGTCAGATGCTCTGCGTAGTGGAGGAGGTCAACGACCTGCTGGCGATCGAGAAGACAAAGGAGTTCCGCGGGCTCTACCATGTCCTCGGCGGGTCGCTCTCGCCGCTGGACGGGCGCGGGCCGGACCAGATCCGGGCGAAAGAGATGACGGCGCGCTTGCAGGCAGGCGGGGTCCGCGAGGTCATCCTGGCCACCAACCCCAACGTCGAAGGGGAGGCAACGGCGCTCTACCTGCTGCGGCTGCTGAAGCCGTTCGCGGTGAAGGTCACGCGGCTCGCGCGGGGGCTGCCCATGGGTGGGGATCTGGAGTACGCGGACGAGGTGACGCTGGCGCGCGCGCTGGAGGGCCGCCGCGAGATCACGTGACGGGCGAGGCCACACGGCATGTACGGGACAGACCTGACGCTCTACGAGGAGGACGAACACCGCTTCGCGGCCGTGCTGGAGCGGCTCTGCACGGACTCCAAGAGCCGGGCGGTCTTCCTCATCGACAAGAGCGGGCAACTCATCGCCTCGGCGGGGGAGACGGCCAGCGTGGACACCACCTCCCTGGCCTCCCTGACGGCCGGCAACATTGCCGCGACCGGGGGCCTGGCCCAACTGCTGGGCGAGAAGGAGTTCAGCGTCCTCTTCCACGAGGGGGAAAAGGCGCACCTGCACATCTCCGTGGTGGCGCAGCGGGGGATCTTGGTCGTTCTCTTCGACCAGCGGTCGTCCCTGGGGCTGGTCCGCCTGCGGGTCAAGCGCGCGTCCGAGGACATCACCCGAATCTTTTCCGATATGGCGGTGCGCACCCAGCAGGAGGCAGGCCGGGGTCGGGCGGCGTTTCAAACGGAGTTCGCCCAGATCACCGACGAGGACATCGACAGCTTGTTCAAGCGCTGAGGCGGCGGCGTGTCCTTCATCAACTACGCGGCGCGGGAGATCAACTGCAAGCTGGTCTACTACGGTCCAGGACTCTGCGGGAAGACCACCAACCTGCAGTACATCTATTCCAAGGTGGATCCCAGCAGCAAAGGCAAGCTCATCTCCCTGTCCACGGAGACGGAACGGACCCTCTTCTTCGACTTCCTGCCCCTGGAGCTGGGGACGATCCGCGGCTTCAAGACGCGGTTTCATTTGTACACGGTGCCCGGGCAGGTCTTCTACGACGCCAGCCGGAAGCTCATCCTCCGGGGGGTGGACGGCGTGATCTTCGTGGCCGACTCTCAGGTTGACCGGATGGAATCCAACATCGAGAGCCTGGAGAATCTGGAGGGCAATCTCGCCGGGCAGAGCATGAAGCTGGAGATCATGCCCTTCGTCCTGCAGTACAACAAGCGGGACCTGCCCAACATCGTGCCCGTCGAGGAGCTGCAGGCGGCCCTGAATCCCCGCCACGCACCCTGGTTTGAGGCCTGCGCGCCCAAGGGCATGGGCGTTTTCGAGACGCTGAAGGGCGCCGCGAAGCTGGTCCTGAATGACCTGAAGAAGAAGACCTGACGCGCAACCGGCTTGCGACACCGCCGCCCGGCTGGTATAGTACCCCCCGTCAGGCCTACGGCCTGCGAATTCAAAATTTAAAACCGACAACTGACAACCGGCCAATTCTCCGAGTCGAAATGGTTGACCGGGTGTCAGTTGTCTGTTGTCGGTTTTGCATTGGGGTGGTCTCCGGTAGCTCAATGGTGCCCGCCCGCCCGAACAGCCCAGGCGGAGGGTGAGCTTGCCCTGAGCGCAGCGAAGGGAGCCCTTCCCGAAAAGGTGAATTGGGCACTCGAAAAGAGAGCGCTTGCTCGGGCGAACTGCTGGCTCCCCGGGCAGGACAAGCGAATAACATTCCCCGGTAGCTCAATGGTGGAGCGAGCGGCTGTTAACCGCTAGGTTGCAGGTTCGAGCCCTGCCCGGGGAGCCATCCGAACGAAAGGCTCAATCCACAAGGGTTGGGCCTTTTTCGCTGTGGGGCGTTGGCGTGTGGCACGTGTATATTTGCGACAGGAAGGGACAGCTTTACACCGGGATCACAACGGACCTCGGCCGCCGCATTAAACAGCATTGCGCGGAGCTCCTCTATTCCGAAGTGTATCAAGACAAACACACGGCCGCCCGCAGGGAACGTGAGATCAAAGGCTGGCGCCGGGAGAAGAAGCTTGCCCTCGTGCGAGGGCGGAAGGTGAGCTTGCCCTGAGTGTAACGAAGGGGCTTGCCCTGAGTGTAACGAAGGGAGCCCTGCCCGGGGAGCCAACAGGAAATACCCGAAGCGGCCCGTGGGCCTGAATGGTTCACGGGCCGTCGTGTCTCTGGGGAGCTATCGTAGGGTCAAGCGGAATGAAGCCGGCGAAAAGAGGAGGTTGAGGCCCGGACTACCCTTCCCGGAGAAGCCGGGATTGGGGAGTCGGGCGATGTGGCTGTTGGGCGTGCTCGCGGATGGCCGGGTGAAAGATCTCCAGCGCGGCCAGGTACTCGGCATAGAAATTCTTGGAAGCAAAACCGAACCGGGGGCCGGTGTAGCGGGCGATGATCTCCTCAACTGCGTTGCTGCCGACTGTTGCCCGGGCTGCCAGGACGCCTTCCATGCCGTGGTGGTAGGCCATGAGAGCTAGGGGCCAGGATCCCAGGGTCTCGTAGTTGTGTCGGAGCAGCCTGGCGGCGGCCTCGGTGGCTCGGATCGGATCGCGGCGATCATCGCGCCCGCGGTTGATGGTGAGGTAGCGTTTCCCGGTGGACGCGACGAATTGCCAGAGACCGACGGCGCCGGCCTTGGACCTGGCCTGCGGGTTGAAGGCGGACTCCACCAAGGGCAAAGCGGCCAATTCTTCAGGGACGTTGTGGCGGCGCAGGATGGAGAGGATGCGGGGCAATAAGCCGCGAGCCCGCTGCATGCCCTCCTCTACTCTCTCCCGGATTCTCTGCTGGACCCGGATGTTGGCGGCGGCGCGAAGCAGGTCCTCTGACGGGCAGGGGCAGCCCCAGGCCTGGTCCACCCAGCGCCCCTCGAACCCCAGGGCCTCCGGCGGGATGCCCCGCGCCAGGCTGACGAGTATCGCCTCGTACCGCTCGCGCGCGCGCTCCACTGCCGGCCTGGCCAGCTCCGCAGCGCGCATCTCGTTCGTGGTC
Source organism: uncultured bacterium (assembly GCA_964576535.1). GTDB lineage: Bacteria > Methylomirabilota > Methylomirabilia > Methylomirabilales > 2-02-FULL-66-22 > 2-02-FULL-66-22. Next base: position 23,774 of record CAZNWB010000007.1, read on the forward strand.
CCGCCGACCTGAACCACATCATAGATCACGTGCAGGTTGTCCCGGTCGTGAAGGACGAAGTCGCCCACCCCGAATTCGGTATACATCCGCTTCCAGAATTCGACGCTGGCATGCAGGGCGGGGGGCTTGGGGAAGTGAGGACTGAGGCTGACGGCGTCGCTAGCCGCGGCCGCGGGGGAGAGCCGTGAAAGGACGAGAGGGAGGGCCAGGATAACGAGCAGGAGTCCGCGCCAACGGGACGCCAGCATTCGATCACCGCTGTAGCCAGCGAGGGTGTGGGAGCGATATGCCCGGGATCGGCCCACGGAGATGGTTACCACGCGGCGGAGTACATACATGTCATCGGCTACGCGGGCAGCTCCGCCCCGCAAAGCTCCCCCGCCACACAGAGAAGCTGTTCTCCAGTAAAGGGCTTCTGGAGGACACGATGCACGCCGCGCTTCGCGCATTCTCCCGTTACCGTCTGGGGATCATGTCCACTGATCATCAGAGTGGGCAAACCAGGGAGAATCGCCTGGCACCATCGGATGAGTTCGAGGCCGCTCATCCGGGGCATGTCGTAGTCGGTGATCAAAAGGTCCACCGGC
>CAZNWB010000007.1:24460-62072 GCA_964576535.1 uncultured bacterium
GCAGAGATGACTGAGCGCAGAGATGACGGCCGGGCCAGCGGTCCAGCTCCGGATGCCGGCCGATTGATTGACGCGTCCACCGGATCAGCCGCGGTTGTGATGTGGACGACCGTGGTTCGCCGGGTGATCTTCGGGCTCCTTGTGGGGGCGCTCGTGTCTGCGCTCGGCGTTCGCCTGGCGATGGACGTCGCGCAGATCACCGCGCTGGATGCCGAGGAGAGGCCGAGCGTGATGAGAATCGCAGGGAAGTCGGCCGCGGGTCGAATGTACCGAGCGCAGCCGCCAACCGCATGGGATCGCGGCGGGAAGCGCGGCGAGTGAGGGGGCAGCGTGGCGGGATCTCGAGGAGAAAAACAGGCGAGGCCTGTCGGCCAGAGGATGGTGGAGAAAGCAGCGCCGCTGGGCCGGCAATGTCCCCAGCGGGGGATGTATCGTGCGAGGAAATCGGTACGAAGAAAGGCTACGGCCGCGGGCGGCTTGGGGGCGCGCGAGATGGGCGCAGGCGCAGCCCGTGCTCCCGCCGCCAGAGATTTTCATAGGCGCGGGCCTCGTCCTCCCACGCCTGTCCGCCGCGATGATCGGCTCGGCGAGTTGCGACCTGCCACCAATGGATCAGTTCGTGAACGAGGACGGCCTCCAGCTCGGGCAGGTCGTCAAGGAGAGGAGGGGTGATGAGGATGACGTTTTCCCCAGGAAGATAGGCGGCCGTCTGCAGTTGGCCGCCGCCTCTTTGGCCTGTGTGGGCGAATACCGCCTCCTCGAGGCGGGGCGTTACTTCCAGGGCGGGCAAACGTGTCAGATCGGGCACCGGCTGACCCGTCATGCTCGGGAGATGCAGCGCCAGCGTCGTCAGAAGAGAAATCAGGTACTCCATCGCTCTTGGGTTCCTGTCAGGAGGCCCGGGGACACCGTGGTCTCCTGCTCTCACACACCCGCGAACAAGCCTATACCGCCGACCCATATCTTAGCAAGCCCCGAGCCCGGCCCCATGTACTAAGGGGTCCGGAACCTAAGCTACATTTCGCCGGACCCCTTAGTTCGCGGGGAAGGCCCTCGCGCTTGCAAACCAGGCAGCAACCGCTCGGCCCTCCCCACGGACCCTACCGAGAGGGGCGGGCCGCCGCCCCTCCTCGGACTCTCCCCCGGACTGTGCGGTTGGATCTGGGCTGTCGCTTAAGTTTCGGACCGCACAGTAAATGCGGCGGCCCAGGCTGGGCATGCAGAACGTCCCCATCCGCCATCCAACTCCCGCTCGCCGGATTTTGGATTGACACATCCTCCCACTTTCGATAGTTTCCACTGCGAGCGCTCCCGCAGCTTCCTGCGCCGCGCGAGAGTGCTCGCCGACACCGCAAGCGAGCGCCAGGAAGCGGCCTCGACCCTGCCCCCCGCGGCCGGACTCCCGGCCGCACTTTCCGCGGTGTCCTCAGCTTGTGCCTGTTGTGCAGCGCTGGGAATGGGAGATCGTCGTCTGGGGGAATCCGGGGACGATGGAACACCCAGAAGGAATCGTGCGGAGACGGGTGCTGGTCATCGAGGACAACGCCCGCGACCGTGAGCTGGTGATGGATCTCCTGGAAGGGGCGCAGTGTGAGGTCCAGGTTGCGGAGGGAGGCGGACTGGGCCTGAGCCTGGCCACCGCGGATCCGCCCGATATCATCCTCTTAGATCTCCATCTGCCCGACATGGACGGGTATGAGGTCTGCCGCCTGCTCCGCCAAGACCCGCGAATGCAGGACGTTCCCATCGTCATCATCACGGCCAGCGATGATCCGGCGCTGAACCGACATGCCTACGAGGCGGGAGCCCAGGCGTGCGTCCTCAAGCCGCTCCGCCGAAAGGCCCTTCTGATCACCCTGGAAGCCGCCATGGCCGGCATGCGGCGGGGAAAACCCTCATGACGCCACCCCGGGCATACCTCGGTGAGCGCCGATTTCCCCGGTTCGAGGTGGCACTGCCAGTCGTGGGTCGAGTACCGCAATTCCCCGACCAGGATCTCCGCGGGACGGTCCGGAACATCGGGCGGGGCGGCCTGATGGCCGAGTTCCCCGTCGAACTGGTGCCAGGGAGCCAAGTGAATCCCACCCTTCACACGCGGAATGGTTTTCTGCAGGAGGCGGGCCGGGTCGTCTGGGCGGTTACCACCGGAGGGACAATCCGGCACGGCATGGCCTTTCCGGAGCCGAAGGAACGTGACTACGGGGGGGATTTCTCCCCCGGTCAGCATGCCGAGGAGGGGTCAGGCCTGGAGCGGGGGTGACGAGAATGGACGGGGACGCCAGGGCGGATACTCGGCATCCGCGATCTCGGCCACTGTCTCACCGGGCAGCTCATTGCTGAATGTGATTCCCAGGGTTCTGCCCGAGAAGTCGGAGGGCGGTTGGACCCAGGCGACGGTTCCTGTCAGGACGAGGGGCGGGCGCCGGCTGAGGCTCAAGGTCACCTGGACCCGATCTCCGGGGCGCAGGGCATGCTCCAGCTCCAGGAGAAGGCCGCCCGTGCTGAGGTTCTGGGCCTCGCCTTGCCCGGCCGCCCCGCCGGCACCGCTCGCCTCCGTCAGCGCAGGAACCCGGATGGGAAGACGGCCCTGGCCGGGTCGTCGCCGTTCGAAGGACGTTGTCATCACGTGCCCTCCTTGTGCCGTGGGTGCTGTCCCGGCTCTGCGATCGCAAGCACCCGGAAGTCCCCCCTCCGGATCATAGGGGACTCAGGAAACCCGCCGGAAGTGTCCGCCCTCTCCCACCAGCCCCTTGGGCACGAGAGAGACCTTCCGATCCGGGTCCGCCACCGCCTGTCCCAGATGAAAGGCCTCCACCCCCAGTCGCCGGAGGGCATCCAGGGCCCGGTCGGCGTCAGCGCGGGCGACGACCAGGCAAAAGCCGGTGCCCATGTTGTACACGGCGAACATCTCCTCGTCGCTCACCCGGCCGATGTCCTGCAGGAGGGTGAAGACGGGCTGGGGGGGCGGGAGCGCCTCGAGGACGTAGCCCACCTTGGCCCGGACGCGGGCGAGGTTCAGGAAGCCGTCGCTGGTGATGTGGGACAGGGCCTTGATCTCCAGGCCGGCGCGGAGCAACTCCAGCACCTCTCGCACGTAGATCCGGGTCGGAACCAGGAGCTCCTCGCCGATGGTGCGCCCGAGTTCGGCGATGTACGCGTCCGGCCGGTACTTCGCCTGCTTGAAGAACACCTCCCGGGCCAGCGTCAGGCCGTTGCTGTGGATCCCGCTGCTCCGGAGACCGATGACGGCGTCGCCCGGCTGGATGTCCTGGCCGACGAGGATGCGGTTCGTGGGGACCAGGCCGATGCAGGTCCCCGCCAGATCGAATCCCCGCCCCTCGCGCTCGCCCTTGATGATCTCGCGCACCTGGGCGATCTCGCCCCCCGGGATGGAGATGTTGGCCTGCCGGGCCCCCTCGTGAAGCCCCTTGCCGATCTGCTCGAGGAGGTCCGGGTCGGCCTCCTGGACGGCGATATAATCCAGCATGCAGACAGGCTCGGCCCCGACGCACAGCACGTCGTTGACGTTCATGGCCACGCAGTCGATGCCGATGGTGTCGTACTTGTCCAGCATCTGGGCGACGAGGAGCTTGGTCCCCACCCCGTCCGTGGTGAGCGCGAGGCCGAGGCCGTTGCCGAGATCCAGCACGCTGGCAAAGTAGCCGAATTCCAGGGCGGAGCGGTAGCGGCCGAACGCCAGGGTCTTGCCCACCCACGCGAGCAGTCCCGCCAGCCCCGCCTCTTCCTTCGTCGTGTTGACACCCGATGCCGCGTAGCTGGCTTCACTCATGGGCCCTTCCCCTCTTCCGCCGAGAAACCGGGAAATCCCCTCTGATTTATCCACAGATTTCGCAGATTTCGCAGATTCTTCCGCAGAGACCCGAAGAATTCATTCGGATAAATCCACAGCCTAGGAAGATCTCGTGCTATGCGCGGAACTGCCCTCTCTGGAAAAATCGGTGTAATCTGCGTAATCTGCGGATAAATGATCCCCCGTTGTCCTTCGCTCTGCGGATGCTATTTGACCGGGGAGCCGGGGGCGGCCGGCTTCTCCGGCGTGACCAGGACGAGGCGGCCGTCCCGATCGGTGGCCGCCAGGAGCATCCCGTGCGACTCGACCCCCATGAGCGTGGAGGGCTTGAGGTTGGCCACAACCACCACCTGCTTGCCGATGAGGTCGGCCGGGGCGTAGTCATTCAGGATCCCGGCCACGATGGTTTGCACCTCGGACCCCACGGCGACCGTCAATGCCACGAGCTTCTTCGACCCCGGGACCGCCCGGGCCTCCCGGACCTCGGCCACGCGCAGGTCGAGGCGGCGGAATTCCTCGAGGCTGATCCCTCCGGCCGATGACGACGCCTCGGTCGCGAGCGGCGCCGGTTCCTCCAGCGCGAACTCGACCCGCGGGAACAGGACCTCCCCCTTGACCATGGGTCGCCCCCCGGCCGCACCCCACCGCCCGGCCTCGCCCAGATGGGCCTCGCGCAGCGGACCGGTGAGGCCGAGCTGCGTCCAGATCTTCTCGCCGGCCGTGGGCATGAAGGGAGAGAGGAACAGGGCGGTCACGCGCAGCGCCTCGCAGACGTGCCCCAGGACCCGCGCTGTCGCCTGGCGGTCCCGCTTGGCCAGTTCCCACGGCTTCTGCTCGTCAATGTACTTGTTGCCCGCGGTCAGGACCTCCCAGATCGCCTCCAGCACCCGGTGGAACGCGAACACGTCCATGGCCTCCGCCACCCGCGCCGCCAGCCCCTCCGTCGCCCGGCGAAGCGACCGATCCCCCTCCGTCGCCGAGTCGCCCGGGGGCGGGATGCGACCCTCCAGGTACCGGCCCACCATGGTGAGCGTCCGCTGCAGGAGGTTCCCTAGATCGTTGGCCAGGTCGGCGTTCAGGCGCTTCACCAGCGCCACCTCGCTGAAGTTGGCGTCCAGGCCAAAGACCATTTCACGCAACAGGAAGTAGCGCAAGGCATCCAACCCGTACTTGTCCGCCAAATCCAGCGGGGAAAGGGTCCGACCCCGGCTCTTGGACATCTTGGCCTCATCCACCAGCCAGTACCCATGGACGTTGAGGTGGCGGTAGATCGGGATGCCGGCGGCGTGGAGCATGGTGGGCCAGTACACGCCGTGGGGCTTCACGATGTCCTTGCCGATCAGGTGCTGGGCGACCGGCCAGAGGGTGCGGAACAGCTCCCCGTCGGGGTAGTCCAGGGCGCTCACGTAGTTGATCAGGGCATCGAACCAGACATAGGTGACGTACCGATCGTCGAAGGGCAGCGGGATGCCCCACTGGAGGCGCGCGCGGGGGCGCGAGATGCACAAGTCCTCCAGCGGGTCTCGCAGGAAGCCCAGCACCTCGTTCTTATAGCGCTCGGGGCGGATGAAGTCGGGATGCGCCTGGATGTGGCGGACCAGCCAGTCCTGGTACTTGCTCATCCGGAAAAAGTAGTTTTCCTCTTTCACGTACTCCAGCCGCGTCTGGTGGTCCGGGCACTTGCCGTCCACCATCTCCTTCTCGGTGTAGAACCGCTCGCAGCCGACGCAGTAGTAGCCTCCATAGGCGCCGAAATAGATATCCCCGGCCTCGTGGATGCGCTGGAGGATGGCCTGGACGACCCGCGTGTGCCGCGACTCGGTGGTGCGGATGAACTGGTCGAAGGTCAGGCCCATGCGCTGCCAGGCCTCGCGGAAGGCCGCGCTGATCCGGTCGGTGTACCCCTGCGGGCTTTCCTGGGCCTTGGCGGCCGCCTGGGCAATCTTGTCCCCGTGCTCGTCGGTGCCGGTGAGGAAGTACACGCGCCGACCCGCCAGTCGGTGATAGCGCGCCACGGTGTCGGCCACGATGGTGGTATAGGCATGCCCCGAGTGGGGCGGGGCGTTCACGTAATAGATGGGGGTGGTGATGTAGAAAGCCTGTCCCGACATGGGGGTCTCACTCCGGGAACGGGGCGGGAGGCCGGACGCGGCAGCCCGACCGAGTCACGCGTCCTCCAGGGCGGCCAGGTCCGGTGGAATGTCCTCGGCCGGGGCCGGCGTCTCCGGCTGCGCCCCTCGCGCCGGCCGCTCGCGGCCGGGAGGGGCGGGCCGCGGGCGCGCGGCGACCTCGGTCGTCGTCAGGGTCACCTGCCCCCCCGTTTCGAGCGCGACCAGCACCGTCTGTTCCAGGATGTTCTGGGCGCGGACCTGGCCCGGGCCGCGGCAGGAGGTCACGCAGCAGCCGACCCTGGGCAGGGAGCGTTTCAGCTCGGCATACAGGGGATGCTCGTAGGCCAGGCAACACTTGAGTCGCCCGCACATTCCCGACAGCTTGGCGGGGTTCAGGGCGAGATTCTGGTCCTTGGCCATCCGGATGCTGACCGGGGCGAAGGCTTGGAGGAAGGCGCGGCAGCACAGCGGCTGACCGCACGGCCCAACCGCGCCCAGCACCTTGGCCTCGTCACGCACGCCGATCTGGCGGAGCTCGACCCGCGTTCGCAGGTGCTGGGTGAGGTCCTTCACCAACTCGCGGAAATCCACGCGCCCCTCGGCGGTGAAATAGCACAAGGCCTTGCTGGAGTCGAGGCCAATCCGGACCTCGGTCAGCTTCATGGGGAGTCCCCGGGCCTGGATGCGTTCCCGGCAGAAGGCGCGGGCCTCCCGCTCGCGCTCTGCCAGGACCGCCCGTCGCGACAGGTCGGTGGGCGTGGCCCGGCGCAGGATCTGCCGTACGGGGGCCTTCCCTCCTTCCAGGGGGAAGCCTTCGAGAAGGGTCCCCACGGTGCCCATGCCCACGCCCCAGTCGGTTTCGGCGACCACGACGTCGCCGGGCCGGAGGGGGTACTCGGGCAGCGGGCAGTACTGGTGCCGCGCCGTGCCCCCGAACTCAACGCGAGCCACGCGAGCCATGAACAATCTCCTGCCCCCGTTGGAGGGCCTGTCGCATGTGGAGGAGCATGCGTTCGGCCGTCAGGCGCGGGTTGGCGTGGCGCGCCAGGGCGCGCTGCGCGGCGACCTGGGCCGCGAAAACGTCAAGAATCGCCGACAGCGAGGTCCCGGCGGCCAGGCGCGCCGCCTCCGGCTGACGGTCGGCGTGGACGAGCGGCGCCGTCGCACCCCCCACCTTGGCCACGGCGAGGTCCCGGGTGAAACCGGCCAGGATCGCCAGCGCGGCCTCCAGGCCCGCCCGGTCTCTGGCCAACCCCTCGGCGCGCTCCAGGATCGCCACCGGCGAGTCCAGGGCGGCCCACACCTCGGCCACCAGGCGGTCGCGGGCGGCGCGCGCCTCCGCCACGTCCACGTCCAGGGCGCGCTCCGCGCTGCCGGCGGCCTGCGCCGCGGCCGCGGCCGCGTCCTCGGGCGTCCGGCCGTGGCGGGCCAAGATCTCCTGGAGGTGCGCCTCGCCCAGCGGATCGAACCGCAGCACCTGGCAGCGGGACAGGATCGTGGGCAAGAGCGCGCTGGGGGTCGCCGTCACCAGCACGAAGAGCGAGGCACCGGCCGGCTCCTCGAGGGTCTTCAGCAGGGCGTTGGCCGCCGGCTCCTGCATGCGGTCGGCGGGATCCAGGATCCACACCTGCCTCCGGCCCTCGTACGGGCGGAGCGTCGCCCGCCCCGTCACCTCGCGGACCTGGTCGATGGTGATGACCGTCTTGCCCTCGGGCCGCACCTCGACGACGTCGGGATGGAGGCCCCCGCCGATCTTCCGGCAGGCGACGCAGGCCCCGCACGCGTCGTCGGCTTCCGTCCCTCCCGCGCCGGGTGCCATGCAATTGACCGCCTGGGCCAGGGCCAGCGCCGTGGTGCGCTTGCCCACGCCTGACGGTCCCGCGAAACAGTACGCCTGGGGCAGCCGCCCGGCCTTCCAGGCCTGCCGGAGGCGGCCCACAGCGCGTTCCTGTCCCAGGAGATCGGCAAAAGGCATGGGCTCACCCGGACGCCAGGATGCCGGGGCCGGACGGCCGGACCGGCGAGCGGAGCAGCCCCTCCACGCGGCGGCGAATCAGTTCCTCGATCTCCGCCATCCCGTGCGAGGCGTCCAGCCGGACCACCCGGTCCGGTTCGGCGGCGGCGATGGCCAGGTACCCGGCACGCACCCGCTGGTGGAATCCTAGGACCTCTCCCTCGATCCGGTCGTGCCGCTCCGCGGGCGGGGGCACACGCTGGCCGACCCGCGCCAACCCCGCCTCGGGATCCAGATCCAGCAGAACGGTGAGGTCGGGGCGCAGGCTATCCGTCGCCAGGGCGTTCAGGCGCGCGATCAGGCCCAGGTCCAGCCCCCGCCCGTGGCCCTGGTAGGCCACCGTCGAATCCGCGAATCGATCGCAGAGCACGATGCGCCCCGCCGCCAGCGCCGGGCGGATCACCTCGCGCACCAGCTGGGCCCGGCTGGCCTCGTACAGGAACAGCTCGGTGACGGCCGCCATCCCGCCGTTGGCGGGATTCAGGAGGAGGCTGCGGATCTGTTTGCCGATGGGCGTGCCGCCCGGGTCCCGGGTCTCCACGGCATCCCGCCCCCCCGCCCGCAGGTGGGTGAGCAGCGCCTTGAGCTGGGTGGTCTTCCCCGACCCCTCACCCCCTTCGAAGGTGATGAACAGTCCCGGCATGACCTCACACAATGGACAACGGACCACGGACCACTGACCACCGGCCTCTGGTCAGAGGTCGGTAGTCCGTGGTCAGTGGTCGGTTCTGCATCCTAGTGCCCGCCCCCGCCGGCCGTCCCTTTGCGGCGGTCGATGATCGTCTTGGCGGCGCGGGACACCGCCCCCGGCACGTTCCGGTTCTTGGCCAGGTCGGTTAGCTCCCGGTCGCTCAACTGGTGGAGGCCCAGGCTCAAGCTGACGCCGACGGGCGTCCGCGAGTTGTTCAGCAGCGCCACCACGATCTGGTGGTTCTGCCGGTACTTCCGGTTGGTGGCGATGTAGCGCAGGACCTTGTCCGAGACGTCCCGCATCATGGCGATGGACAGAATCTCGCCGTCGGTGATGCGGGGGGAGGCCGCCACCTCCAGGGCCACCATCTCGTTGGCGTCCTTGATCAGGAGCATCCGGACGTCCTTGTTCCCCTTCTTGGCCAGGGCAAGTTTCTGCCCGACCGGCAGATCCCTGATCCGGAGCAGGAGATTCTTCTTGGGCCCATCGGTGTCGCGCTTCCTGGCCGTGTCGAGGTGGCCATGGATGGTGGGGTGCTTCAGCTCGGGGACGTTGGGATTGCGGAGCAACGCCTCCAGGCCCTCGATCCACCGCCCCATGCGGTCCAGCCCGCCCAGCAGGACGTCGAGAAGCGGCCCCTCTGCCCGCTCCGCCAGGTCGGCCATGGAGTGGCCGGGCGTTTGCGGATGGCGCAGGAGCGCCATGAGGATCTCGGGCGACAGGGCGGTGTGCTCCAGGATCTGCTCCAGCACTTCCACTGGCGTCTTGGGGTTCTGGGCCATGTGGAGCAGATCAGCCGGTGACAGGCCCGCCGGATTCGTGGAGGCCGTCGCGTCCGAAGTCATGAAGATCCCCCTGGTCGCCGTGAAAGGGCCGCCCGCAACGCCCGGAGAAGCGCCGGCTCCTCGGAATCCGGGATCGTGCGGAGGTCCAAAAGGATCCGGTCCTCCTTGATGCGCACCAGGACGGGGGGCGAGCCTCGTCGCAGGCGGGCCTCGAGATCCGTGGCGCTCTCCCGCGCCGCGCGGAGGGCCAGGACCCGGGTGGGGAGGGCCTGCAGGGGCAGGGCGCCGCCGCCGACCTCGGACCGCTCGTCTTCGATGCTGAGGATCAGGTCGGGCGCGGCCGATCGGAGCGCCCCGGCCAGCGCCTCGGCGCGGGTCCCGATCGCATCCGCCGTGAGGCCGAGCATGCGGAGGACCGGGATCTCTCGCTGCGCCCGTTCCGGCTCGCGATACAGGCGCAGGGTGGCCTCCAGCGCGGCGAGGCCGAGCTTGTCGATCCGGATCGTGCGGGCCAACGGATTGCGCCGGGCCCGCTCCAGGATCTCGCGGCGGCCCACCAGCATCCCCGCCTGCGGCCCGCCCAACAGCTTGTCCCCGCTGAAGGTGACCAGGTCCACCCCGGCGCGGATGGCGTCCACGGCCAGCGGTTCCCGCCGGAGGCCCAGCAACGACAGATCGAAGAGCGCGCCGCTTCCCAGGTCGTCCATCACCGGGAGGCTGTGCCGCCTCGCCAGGGCGACCAGGTCCGCCAGGTCGACGTCGGCGGTGAAACCCAGGATCTGGAAGTTGCTCCGATGCACCCGCAGGATCAGCGCTGTCTCCGGCCCGATGGCCGCCTCGTAATCCGCGAGGTGGGTCCGGTTGGTGGTGCCCACCTCCCGCAGGCGCCCGCCCGCCCGCAGCATGACGTCGGGGATGCGGAAGGAGTCGCCGATCTCCACCAATTGCCCGCGGGAGACGACGATCTCTTTGCCGGCGGCAACCGTGTTGATCGCCAGCAGCACGGCCGCGGCATTGTTGTTGACCACGAGACCCGCCTCGGCCCCCGTGAGGGCGCAGAGGAGGGATTCCACGTGGACCTGGCGGGAGCCGCGCTTGCCCGTGCCCAGATCGAACTCCAGATTGGTGTACCCTTGGCCGGCGGCCTCGAGCGCCTGGAGGGCCGAGGGGGCGAGCGGGGCCCGACCGAGATTCGTGTGCAGCACGACCCCGGTGGCGTTGAGGACGGGGACGAGGGAGGGTCCGGCCCTCTGGGCCGTCACCTCCGCCACGGCCGCCGCCAGGGCCGAGGGGTCGAGCAGGCGCTCCGCCGCTTCCGGCGGGAGCCCGCCCTGCAGGAGGCGCTGGCGGCGGTCGGCCAGGACCTCGCGCACGGCCTCCAGCACTGCCCACCGGGGATGGGCCGCCAGGAGGTCGCGGATCTGCGGCGTGGCCAGGACCTCGTCCACCGCCGGGATCCTCCGCAAGCGCGTGCTCGTCTCGGGATGTGTCGCCTCGCTCATCGCTCGCACCAGGCCATCAGCCATCAGCGCTCGGCTTTCAGCCCCGCCAAGGCAGGGCTGACGGCTGGGCCGCTACACTTGTAGCATACGTGCCGGGCTGGCTTCAACGCCTTTCCCCCCGCGGCCCGCCGCGAGGCCTGGGACGGAAAACAAACCGGGCCAGGCCCCCACCGGAAGCGGGTGGGGGACACCTGGCCCGAGTGCCCTGCGTGGGAATCAGGCGAACCCCGATCCGAAATTCCGATCAGACCCGAACCGCTGGGAAGATGGCCAGGAGAGGTCTGGAGCACACGCCCGGAGGATCCCCGAAACCCCCTATGTGTGCCGTGGGAATCGGTCGCTGCGCCACCGATCCCCAACGGGCCATGCCGCTCCCGGCGATCGCGCTGTCATCCCTTTTCGGATCGGGGCTAAATGGTGCGGGCCCCGGCGCCTCGCCGTTCCTGGAAGCACGTGCGGCAGTACACGGGGCGATCCAGCGTCGGCTTGAAAGGCACAGTGGTCTTCTGGCCGCAGGAGGAACAGGCCACCTCGTGCAGCTCCCGGGGGCCGGCCGGCCCGGTCCCCGTCCCACCCGCCGCGGACCGCTTGGCGGACTTGCAGCCCTTGCACCGCTTCGGCTCGTTCTGGAAGCCCTTCTGGGCAAAGAATTCCTGTTCCCCGGTCGTGAACACGAAGGCCTGTCCACAGTCCACACACGTCAAGGTCTTGTCTTGGAACGGCATGCGGATTCCTCCCTCGGTAAACGATCCCTGATTGCACCCTGGATGCCTGTCGTGGTTTCTCTCCTGGCTCTCCTCCTGTGACGTGGGGACCGCGGACTCATCAGAGCCCGTGATGCGGAAACACCAACCGATGGATCCGGTGGACTTGCTCGCGAACGAACCGCCAGGCTTGCTCCCGGGTGGCTGCCTCGACGGGGGTGGGATCGTCCCGGAGCCGTGTCGCGCGAAATCCCAGGCGCTGGAAGGCGGTGAGGAACGACCCCGGCATCTCGTCCGGGACCTCGCGAGCGTTCATGGTGGCCCAGGCCAGCGTCCAGCTCCGGGGGACGTTCTCGAGATTGTATCCGCCGCCCCCCAGGGCGATCCATCGCCGACAGAGCGGTTGCAGCCGTCGGACCGCTTCGGCAAACCCGGTGGTGGTCATGGCCAGGTTGGTCAGCGGATCCGTCCGGTGGGTGTCTGCGCCCAGCTGGGTCACCACCACATCGGGATTGAAGGCGGTGAGAAGGGGCGGGACCACCTGGTCGACTGCCCACAGGAAGACCTCGTCGTCGCTCCCGGCGAGGAGGGGGACGTTCACCGCGTGGCCGATGCCCCGGCCGCGGCCGATCTCCTCGGCGAAGCCGGTGCCAGGAAACAGGGTCTCCCCGCTCTCGTGGATCGAGATCGTGAGGACCTCGTCCGTCTCGTAAAAACCGAACTGCACCCCGTCCCCATGGTGCGCGTCGATGTCCACGTAGGCTACCCGCCGGCCCCGGCGAAGGAGGTGCTTGATGACGACCGCGGCGTCGTTGAAGTAGCAAAATCCGGCCGCGCGGGCCGCCGCCGCGTGGTGCAGGCCGCCGGCAATGTTGAAGGCGCACTCCACCTCGCCGGAGTCCACCAGCTCCATGGCCTGGAGGGAGGCGCCGGTGGAGAGCAGCGACCAGGCGTACATCCCCGGGAACGTCGGGTTGTCGCTGGTCCCCAGGCCGTAGTCCCACAGGTTAGGGGGCGGATTGCCGCGTTCCGAGGCCCGGAAGACGTCCAGGTAGTCGGGCCGGTGGAAGGCCACGATCTCATCTTCCGTGGCATCGCGGGCCTCGATGAGGCGGGTCGTGGGCAGGTCGAGGAGACCGTAGGCGCGGCACAGCTCGTAGGTGAGCGCCAGGCGCTCGATGCGAAGGGGATGCCCCGGCCCATAGTCGAAGTGCTGGTACCGCTCGGAGTAGATGAATGCCGTTCGGGGAGCTTCCGTCATCCCGCGTCAGCCCTGCGTCTGCCGAAGTGTCAGCCGTAAACATGCGTGGCCACGCCTGAGGCAGCCAACCCCCGGTGGCCCCTCACGCCCCGATGACCGGCGGCGCCTCGCGCGGCCGCCGGTACGTCCCGCCGCGGCCGCCGGCCTTGAGCACCAGCCGGACATCACCGATGACCATCTGCTTGTCTATCGCCTTGCACATATCGTAAATCGTCAGGGCGGCCACCGACACCGCCGTCAGGGCCTCCATCTCGGCCCCGGTTCGGCCGGTGGTCTTCACCCGGGATTCAATCTCGACGCCGGAGGGTCGGTGGGTCGTTCGGAACGCGATCTCGGCCGCGGTAATCAGGAGGGGGTGGCACAGCGGGATGAGCTCGTGGACCCGCTTGGCCGCCAGGATGCCGGCCAGGCGCGCCGCCGCGTACACATCTCCCTTGGGGATGGCTTGGTCTTGGATCAAACGCAGGGTGTCGGGCTGGAGCGTCACGAAGCCGCGGGCCACGGCGTCGCGGGCCGTCTCGTCTTTGGCCCCGATATCCACCATGCGGGCCTGACCGCGGGTATCAAGATGAGACAACCTGCTGCTTTTCATTCCGGTACTGCCGCATGATGGCGTACATGTCGTCCTTGAGCTTCAACTTCAGTTTCTGGAGCTCCTTGCGCTTCCGTTCCTGTTCGCTGGTCAGGTAGTAGATGCGGTCATACTCGCCGATCTTGATGTCGAATTCCCGGTGCTTCTCGGCCAGGCGGCGGAACTCGGGGTTCTCCTCCTTGAGCCGAACGAACAGTTGCGCTTCCGTATCGCTCATCTTTGACCTCCTTGCGCGCAGATTGGTCCGCTCCGCGCCCTTGGGACGCAGGGCAAGGCCTGGACTGATCTGGATAAGCTGGGGGAACGGTAGCGGGAAGAGACGGGAGCGGGGCCGCCCTGGCCCCGCATGTAAGGGCAGGGAATCGCCATAACCTGTTTCGCCGATTGATAGTCTGTACGATAATCCAACACCACCCACCCCGTCAAGGGCAAAATCTCTCCGGTTTCACAAGCGGACAATAGCGTTCCCGGATGGGCCGCCCTGACGTCTTGACAGCAACAATTCGGGTGGCTACTGTTAGATCCTCGGTGCGGATGCGCGGAAGGACGAGGGATGACGAACGACCTTCTGGATATCCTGTTCTGGCTGCGGACCAGAGGCCCCCGGATCCTGGTGATCCTGGTCGGGAGCCTCCTGCTGATCCGCCTCCTGCGCGCGGTGTCGGACCGGATCCCCCGCCGGATGCCTGCGGAGGCCGGACTCACGATTACGGAACGGGAGAAGCGCGCCCGGACCGTGGCCAGCCTCGTCCGAACGGTGGGGACGAGCCTGGTTCTGCTCATCGCGGCGATGATGCTCTTCCGCGAGATCGGGATGGACATCACGCCCCTGCTCGCCGGGGCGGGGGTGGCGGGCCTGGCTATTGGGCTCGGCGCCCAGGGCCTGATCAAGGACCTTCTTGCGGGAGCCTTCATCCTGATGGAGGACCAGTTCCACGTAGGCGACGTGATCCAGGCGGCGGGGGTGAGCGGCCAGGTGGAGAGGATGACCCTGCGGATGACCACCGTGCGGGACCTCCGTGGGGCGGTCCACTTCATCCCGAACGGGGAAATCAGGGTCGCCAGCAACCTCACCAAGGAATGGTCGCGGGCGGTCCTGGAGGTTGGCGTCAGCTACGAGGAGGATATCGACCACGTCATCACGGTGCTCAATGAGGTCGGTCAGTCCCTGGCCGACGACACGACCTTCGGCAAGCTGGTGCTGGAGCCGCCCCAGGTGCTGGGCGTCGAGGCACTGGCCGACTCGCAGGTCACGATCCGGATGCTGGCCAAGACGCTGCCCCTGAAGCAGTGGGAGGTGGCCCGCGAACTCCGCCGGCGCATCAAGGGGACCTTCGACCGCGAGGGCATCCAAATTCCCTATCCCCACCGCGTCGTGATCACCCGACCTTCGCCATCCGGCTCCGGCAACTGAAAATTTCACACTGACAACCGACAACCGCCCAAGTCCGGTTTTACATTGTCAGTTGTCGGTTTTCAGTTTTGCATTGGTGGGGGATTTTGACGGGGCCCCCACGCTGTGCTAGATTCGCCAAGCAGCGAGCGGATGCCGCTCGCGCCTGCGATCCCCTGGGATGCGGGACGGGACAGGAGGATGCGACGCCTCGCGTTGGCTGTGGTGTCACTGGGCGTGCTCGTGGCGTGTGGGGGGACAGGAATCCACAGTCCTCTCCCGCGGGAGTTCCGGCGCGTGGAAGCGGACTTCGACCAGGCGTGGGAGGCGGCGGTCCGGACCTTGCTCCAGCGGGGCTACAACATCCGGACGGTTGATCGGTCGATCGGGACCATCGAGACGGGGTGGACGACGTTCAATCCCGACTACGCCGCGACCATCTTCGTGACGGAGCATGAGGACCGGTATAGCCTCTGCGGGAAGCCGACCCTGGGGCAGGCCTATCGGGCCAAGCAGGTGCGACTGGTCGTGACGCTTCAACCGACCCGCCCGGGCGAGACGGGCCTCCGGACGGAGGCGGTCTTCCGAACTCATCGGTATTCGGATACGCCGCTGTGGGCCAATCGGCCGCTGGGAGACCTGGAGTGCAGTTCCCGAGGCCGCCTGGAAGAGGAACTCCGGGTGGAGATCCAGATTCGAGCGCTGTCGGATCAGCTCGAGCGGTTCCGGCGGGGGGCACACTGAGAGCCCCGAGCCACGGGGAGGGACCACGCCGGTCCCGGACGAGAGCCCGGGAGAGGCGGGGATGGGGCCCCGGGTGATTGCTGCGGAGTCGGTGAACCGGAGAACCGGGGAAACGGAGAAGGGGCGGAGGGAATGTCGGACAGGCACAAGCCGCTGGATCCCCGGGGGGTGAAGACCTATCCTCTGGCCTCGCGGCCCAGCAAGGTCTCGGTGGCGGATGCGGCGCGGGCCTGGCGCGCCGGTGGCACATTCCGCGACTACCTCGACTCGCTGCCCAACCACCTCGCGGCGCAGAGCCTTCGCCAAGTGGTCGCGGCCGTCCTGGAGGCCCGCCGCCGCGGCAAGCCCGTGATCCTGGGGCTTGGGGCCCATGTGATCAAGGTCGGCCTCTCGCCCATCCTGGTGGATCTCTTGGGGCGCGGCCTCGTGACGGCGGTGGCCACCAATGGGGCGGGCGCCGTGCACGACTTCGAGCTGGCCACTGCCGGGTTCACGTCGGAGGACGTGGAGGCGCAGCTCGCCGGGGGTGAGTTCGGGATGGCGGAGGAGACCGGCCGGGTCATCAACGAGGCGGTCGTGGAGGGCGTCCGGCGCGGGCTGGGATTTGGCCGGGCCCTGGGCGCGCGGATCCTGTCGGACCGGCCGGTTTACGTCGCCCAGAGCGTCTTCGCGACCTGCGCGCGGCTGGACCTGCCGTGCACGGTCCATGTGGCCCTCGGGACGGACATCGTCCACATGCACCCCGCCTGCGACGGCGCGGCCGTGGGCGAGGCGACACAGCGGGACTTCCACCTGCTGGCAGGGGTGGTCGCCGACCTGGGGGACGGCGGCGTGTACCTCAACGTCGGCTCGGCGGTGCTCCTGCCCGAGGTCTTCCTCAAAGCGCTGACGCTCGCCCGGAATCTCGGCCACCGGGTTTCCGACTTCGTGACCGTGAACCTGGACTTCATCCAGCACTACCGGCCCACGCAGAACGTGGTGCGCCGCCCGGTGGCTCAAGGAGGTCACGGGTACGCCCTGACCGGTCACCACGAGCTCCTGGTTCCGCTCCTGGCGGCCGCCCTGATTGAAGGACTCGAGGAGTCGAGAACCTAGAGCAGTGATAATGCCGACAGCGACAGGGATAGCGACAGCGACCGGAGTCCGCTGTCCCCACCCTGGGGGTACCCGGATATCGCTGTCGGGTTCGAGGGGATGAGGCCCCGGACCGAGAAATGCCGAGAGCTGCGACAAAGGTGAAGTCGGTGCAGGCGGCGGTGCGGGCCGTGCGCAGGGCGCAGGCGGCCGGCCGGAAGGTCGTCTTCACGAATGGATGCTTTGACCTCTTGCACCGGGGGCACATCCGCTACCTGGAACAGGCGCGGTCCCTCGGAGATCTCCTGGTGGTGGCGCTGAACAGCGACGCCTCGGTCCGGCGGCTCAAGGGGGCCGGGCGTCCCGTGGTCCCGGCCGATCAGCGCGCCGAGGTCCTGGCCGCCCTGGCAGCCGTGGACGTGGTCCTCATCTTCGGCGAGCTGGACCCGGGGGAGGTGATCCGGACCCTGCGGCCCGACGTCCTGGTCAAGGGGGGAGACTGGCCCGTGGACCAGATCGTCGGCGCCGACTTCGTCCGGAGCACCGGCGGCGTCGTGCGGAGCCTGCCATATGTGGAAGGGGCCTCCACCACGGTGCTGATCCGCCGCCTGGCCTCCGCTTCAAGCCATCAGCCGGGTACCCGCCGCAGACGGGTGGCCATCAGCTTTCAGCTTCAGAAACATTCCCGCAAGCCTTCGCACCGCTGAAGTCCACGCGGCGGGACTATCCTTGCCATGCCTGATCGCTGACGGCTGACCGCTTCTCTTCTGCCTATGCTGCCGCAACATCTCTGGCGCGAATTCAAGCTGGCGGACCTGTGTGAGGATCTGCAGGCCCCCGGGACCGTTCGCCTTTCCGGCCTTCACGGCGCGGCCCGCGCGCTGGCCCTGGCCGCGTGCCACGTCGGGACCCGGCGGCCGCTCCTCGTCCTCACCCGGACCGACGAGGTGGCGACGCCCCTCGCGGGGGATCTGGAATTTTTCCTGGGAGGCGGGGTCGCCCTCCTGCCCGAGCGGGAGGCGGACCTGGACGCACGGGCCGGCCGGGTCCAGGCCCTCCATCGGCTCCACACGGGGCAGGCGGGCATTCTCGTGGCCTCGGTGGCAGCGGCCCTGCCCCGGACGATCGCCCCCTCGGTCCTGGCGGGAGCCGCGATGTCCCTCTACCCGCAGCGGCTCGTCTCCCGCGAGGAGCTGCTGCGCGTTCTCGCGGCGGCCGGGTACCGCGCAGTCGGCCAGGTGACGGAGCCGGGAGAGGTCGCCGTCCGGGGCGGTATCGTGGATTGCTTCCCCCCCCAGGCGAGCCATCCGGTGCGCATCGAGCTCCTGGGCGACGAGATCCACTCCCTCCGGCGGTTTGATCCCGAAAGCCAGCGGTCCCTCGGGCTGGAATCCTCCGTGACGATCCTCCCCCTGGCCGAGGTGCCAATGGCCGACGACGCCGTGGCCCGCGCGGGAGAGCGGTTGCGGACAGCGGCCCGGCGGCGGGTCGCGGTCCCCCCGGCCCTGCTCCAGGCCCTGGCGGAGCGCCGTCCGATCCCCGAATGGGACGCCTTCCTGCCGTACTTCGTGCCCGACCTGGTCACGCTCCATGCGCACCTCCCGCCGGACGCCATCATCGTCTGGGACGAGCCGCTGGCCCTGGCCGATCGCGCGGCCGCCGTCCTGGAAGAGGCGGCCCGGGAGACCGGGTGCCCGCCGGACATGGCCCCGCTGCTCCCGCCTGTCGAGGAGCGGTGGGTCGCCTGGGAGGAGTTCCGCGAGGCGGCGCGCTCGAAGCCGGGAATCGTCCTCGAATCCTTCGAACCGGCCCCCCCTGCGACACCGCGCACGGGGGACGCCGGCCCCGCCCTGCACGTCCCGGCGACGAGCATCGAGGGCTACCAGGGCCGCATCACCGCCTTCCTCGAGGACCTGACGGCCTGGCGGCGGCAGGGGGAGCGGATCGCCCTCGTAGCGCGCAGCGAGGCGCAGGGGAAGCGGCTGCAGGAGATCCTCCGGGACCACGACCTGGGGGCGCGCCTCACGCGGGACCTGCCCGAGCCCGGGGGCATCGCCCTCTGGACCGGGAGCCTCTCCGCCGGCTTCCGGATCGAGGCGCTGCACCTCACCCTGGTCACGGAGGCGGAGATCTTCGGAACTCGGGCCCTCCCTCGCCGGCGGGCGCGCCCGAAGGAGGCCCTGCCTTTCACCTCCTTCGAGGACCTGAAGGAGGGCGACTACGTTGTCCACGTCGAGCACGGCATCGCCCAGTACCAGGGCCTGCAGCAGCTCACAGTGGGGGGCGAGGCAGGAGACTTCCTCCTCCTGCAGTACGCCGGGAACGACAAGCTGTACGTCCCGGCCTCCAAGCTCCACCTGATCCAGCGGTATGTCGGCGGAGACGGGAGCGGCACCGGCCCGGCGCTGGACCGACTGGGCGGCACCACCTGGGCCCGGGCCAAGGAACGGGTGCGGGCCAGCGTCCGGGAGCTGGCGGGGGAACTCTTGAAGTTGTATGCCACGCGCCAGGTGCTGCCCGGCTACGCCGTCGCCCGCGACGGGCCCTGGCAGAAGGAGTTCGAGGCGGCCTTCCCGTACGAGGAGACGCCCGACCAGCTCCAGGCCATCCGGGACGTGAAGCGCGACCTGGAGTCGCCGCGGCCCATGGACCGCCTGGTGTGCGGGGATGTGGGCTACGGGAAGACGGAAGTGGCGCTCCGGGCCGCCTTCAAGGCGGTCATGGACAGCCGGCAGGTCGCCGTCCTAGTGCCCACGACGGTCCTGGCCCTCCAGCACTACCAGACCTTCAGCGCCCGCTTCGCCAACTTCCCCGTGCGGGTGGAAATGCTCTCGCGCTTCCGCCCGGCGGCGGAGCAGAAAGCGGTCCTGCGCGGCCTGGCGGACGGCACCGCGGACATCGTGATCGGGACGCACCGGCTGCTGCAACGAGACGTCCGGTTCCACGCCCTCGGCCTCCTGGTCGTGGACGAGGAGCAGCGCTTCGGCGTGGCCGCCAAGGAGGCGCTGAAGCAGCTCCGGCGCGAGGTGGACGTCCTCACCCTCACGGCCACCCCCATCCCCCGGACCCTGCACATGGCCATGCTGGGGGTGCGGGACATCAGCACTATCGAGACCCCGCCCGAGGAGCGCCTGGCCATCCGGACCTACGTGACCCCCTCCGACCCCCAGGTCATCACCGAGGCGATCCAGCGGGAGCTCGCCCGGGGCGGGCAGGTCTTCTTCGTGCACAACCGGGTGGAGAGCATTCACGGCGTGGCCCGCCAGCTCAAACGCCTGGTGCCGGAGGCGCGCCTCAGCGTGGCCCACGGACAGATGAGCGAGGCCACACTGGAAAAGGTCATGGTGGATTTCTACCTGAGGAAGGTGGACGTCCTCCTCTGCACCACGATCATCGAGTCGGGGCTGGACGTCCCCTCGGCCAACACCATCCTCATCGACCGCGCCGACACCCTGGGGCTGGCGCAGCTCTATCAGCTCCGCGGCCGCGTGGGGCGGGACCGGCACCGGGCCTACGCCTACCTCTTGGTCCCGGCCGACGGGGGCATGACCGAGGTGGCGCGCCGGCGACTGCAGGTAATCGCGGAACTCACGGAGTTGGGCTCGGGCTTCAAGATCGCGTCGCGGGACCTGGAGATCCGAGGGGCGGGGAACCTCCTGGGCGCAGAGCAATCGGGCCAGATCGCCGCCGTGGGCTACGATTTGTACACCCAGCTCATCCAGGAGACGATCCGGGAGCTGAAGGGGGAGCCCCGCGAGGTCCCGGTGGACCCCGTCATCCGGCTGCGGGCCGATGGGTTCATCCCCGAACGCTACGTCCCCGACCCCACGCTCCGCCTGAACCTGTACAAGCGCCTCCTGGCCGTCCCGGATGCCGAGCGGCTCCGGGACTTCGCGGAGGAATGCACCGATCGCTTCGGGCCGATCCCGCCGGAGGTCCGCTGGCTCTTCACGGTCATGGAGCTCAAGCTCCAGGCCCGGGCCCTCCGGGTGCGGGAGATCGATGCCCGGCGCGAGGCCATCCGCGTCTCCTTCGCGCCGGACCCGCCGGTGCGGCCCGAGACAATCCTGGCGCTCCTGCGAGCGGAGCGGGGACGCCTCCGGTACCTCCCCGGGGACGTGTTGGAGTACCGGACTCCGCCGGGCGCGGGGCCGGAGGCGCGGGTGGAGGCGGCCAGAAACCTCTTGCAAAGACTCTAGGCCGGTGTTACGGTCCCGTGGCGTTCCCGGCCCGGCCGGCAGCACACAGGGCATGTCTTCGAACAATATCGACTGTCGAGTAGCCACGCCATGGCGTGGACGAATTTCGAGCGAGAGCTGGCTCCGGAGCCGCCGGGGGCACCCGTTGCGTTTTTCGTGTGCAACGGGTCGCGGCGTTCGTCATCGATATGTGTTGCTCGATATTCGTCATTGCAAATGCGGGTGAGAAGAAGGAGCGACGAGTGCCCAGCATGATACGGATGCGTCTCCTCGCGGCCGCAGGATGCGCCCTGGCCCTGACCGCCTGCGGCAAGGGCGGGGGCGACGGGAAGAGCCCGGTGCTCCTACAGGTCAATGAGAAGACCTACGCCGCGGCGGATGTGGAGCGGGAGATCGCCCAGGAATTCCGCAGCGCTGCGCCCCAGGTGCAGCAGTTCCTGACCACCAAGGAGGGGCAGAGGCAGTTCCTGGACCGGCTGGTCCGCCGGGAACTCCTGCTGCAGGAGGCGGAGAAGCGGAAGCTCGGGGACCGCCCCGAGGTGGCCGACCCGGTGGCGGCCCTGCGCCGGGACCTGATGACCCGCACCCTGCTGCAAGGGGAGATCGGCAACAGGGTGACAGTGGAGGAGAAAGACGTTCAGGAGTATTTCCGGGCGCACTCCGACGAGTTCTCGGGGGATCAGATCCGGATCCGGCACATCCTGGTCCGGACCGAGGAGGAGGCGAAGCAGGCTCTGGACCGTCTGGCCAAGAACGAACGCTTCGAGGACGTCGCCAAGGCCCTGTCCCAGGACAACGCCACGGCTGCCAAGGGAGGCGACCTGGGCTACCTCAAGCGGGAGCAACTGTTCCCGGACTTTGCCCGCGCCGCCTTTGAGTTGAAGGTTGGAGAGGTCAGCCGGGTGGTGCGAACCCCCTTCGGTTACCACATCATCAAGCTGGTCGATCGGAAGAAGGGCCAGCCCCTCGGGTACGAGCAGGTCAAAGACCAGCTGCAGCGGCGCCTCCTGGAGGAGCGGCGGACGCAGCGCTTCCAGCAGTGGATGAAGGACCTGGAGGCCGCGGCCAAGATCACGCGCGACGAGTCGGCACTCCCCGTCGGCAAGCCAGCCTCGCCACCCCCGGGGCCGCCAGGCACGGGATCCGGCGCGCCACAGCCCCAGGGCGGAGACAAGACGTGATCGCGAGGCGCCCCGATCGTCATCGGTGGGTCGCGGCCGCGTTGCTGGGCATGATCTGGGGGGCCGCCCCGGTCCTGGCCCAGGCGCCCCCCGGCGGTCAGTCCAAGGCGGACGGGGGGATGCTGCTGGACCGCGTGGTGGCCGTGGTGAATGACGAGGCGGTCACGCTCAGCGAGATCCAGGAAGAGGGACAGCCGGTCGTCCGGAAGATCTTCCAGGATTTTGTCGGTCCGGAACGGGATCGGCGCCTGGAAGAGGCCGAGAAGCGCCTGATGGAGGACCTGATCAACCGCCGCCTCATGTACCAGGTGGCCAAACGGGAGGGGATGCTGCCCTCGGCGGCCGAGGTCAACGGCGCCCTCGAGGAGCTCAAGCGGAACAACAACGCCCCCGATGAGGCCCAGTTCCGGGCCCTGCTAAAGGCGGAGGGTCTCACCGTGGAGCAGGTGCGCCGGTCCGTCGGGGAACGCCTGGCCATCGGCCGGCTGCTGGCGCGTCAGGTCCGCTCGACCATCATCATCGGCGAAGACGAGCTGACGAAGTACTACGAGGCGAACCAGGAGAAATTCCAGCGCATTCCCACGGCGGAGATCCGGCACATGCTCTTCCCCGTTCCCCCGGGAGAGGACGAGGCCCCAGTCCGCGCCCGGGCCGAGGCGGCGCGCGCCAGGATCGCGGCGGGGGAGGACTTCACCCGGGTAGCGGAACAGGTCGCCGCCTCCGGGGCAGGCCAGGGCGGGGACCTGATGACCGTCCATCGGGGTGAGCTGGCCCCGGAGATCGAGGCCACGGCCTTTGGCACGCCGGCCGGCGGCGTGAGCCCGCCCATCCGAACTGCGGCCGGGTGGCACCTGATCCAGGTGGAGCGCGTCCAGGCGGAGCGGATGGCGCCCTTCGCCGAGGTGCGGGATGCCATCCGCGATCACTTGTTTCAGGAGAAATTCGAGGCCAAGCGGAAGGAGTGGCTGGCCAACCTCCGGGCCAAATCCTTCATCCAGATCCTGGCGCAAGGCCCGACGCTGCGGACCGAAGCTAAGCAGCCGTAGCTCCCTGCCGCCTCGACTTTCCCCCACCCATATTCCCATCCCAAAGAGCGCTGCAGGATACGCAAGAACGCAAGCCTGGCCCTGATTCCAGGCGCGGGCTCTTGGCGTCTTGGCGGTTGGGTGTGTCGGGTCAGCGGGGGCGGAAGGCCTTCTTGAGCTTGCGGAGCAGGATGTCGCGCTTGGCGGGGCTCAGTCGGTCCACGAAGAGGACCCCGTTCAGGTGGTCGATCTCGTGCTGCAAGATGCGGGCGAGAAGATCTTCCCCCTCGACCTGGATGGGCCGCTCGTTCCGGTCCAGGCCGCGGACCAGGACGCGGCGGGCACGCCGGACCTCGTCGCGGAACTCCGGGATGGACAGACACCCCTCTTCACTGACAAGCTCGTCCTGGCTTTCCACCAGCTCGGGGTTGATCACCACGAGGAGCTTTTCCGGGTCGTGATCCTCGGAGGGGTTGGCCACGAAGACGCGGTGGAGGCTGCCCACCTGGTTGGCGGCCAGGCCCACGCCCGGCGCGGCGTACATGGTCTCCACCATGTCCTGGATGAGCTGGTGGAGGTCGCCGTTGAGGTTCTGGACGGGCCGGGCCACCCCGCGAAGCGCGGGGTGGCCATACGTCAGGATCGGTCGGAGCATCCCCTCACCCGGTATGCAGCGGCAGGCCGGCAGCGGCGTTCAGGTCCCAGCCCGCGCGTTCGCCGCGCCGGAGGCGGACGGCACCCGCGGCGGCGATCATGGCCGCGTTGTCGGTGCACAGGGCCGGGGAGGGGATGACGAGCTGGATCCCCTCGGCCTCCGCCTCGGCCTTGAGGGCCTGGCGGAAGACCCCGTTGCAGGCGACACCGCCCGCCACCACCACCGTGCGGAGGCCGTGGTCCCGCGCCGCCCGCATCACCCTTCCGACCAACATGTCCACGGCGGCTTGCTGGAAGCTGGCGCAGATGTCGCGTAGCTGCTGGGGACTGATGGCGGGGCGGCCGGACGCGGCGGCCCCGTCCCCCAGGCCCTTCAGGTAGTGCACCACCGCCGTCTTGAGGCCGCTGAAGCTGAAATCCAGGCTGCCGTCGCTGAAGACGGCGCGGGGGAATGGGATCGCCTCGGGGTCGCCACCCTGGGCCTCCCGCTCGATGGCCGGACCGCCAGGGAAGCCGAGGCCGAGGAGCTTAGCCACCTTGTCAAAGGCCTCGCCCGCCGCGTCGTCGCGGGTCCGGGCCAGGAGGCGGTACTCGCACTCGGCCGGGACGTGGTACAGATGGGTGTGGCCGCCCGAGACCACAAGGGCCGCGCAGGGATGGGGGACGGCCGGGTACTCCAGGAAGGCGGCAGCGATGTGCCCCTCGAGGTGGTTCACGCCCACCAGGGGCAGGCGCCGGGCGAAGGCGATCGCCTTGGCCACCGAGACGCCGACAAGCAGCGACCCCACGAGACCCGGGCCGACCGTGACGGCCAGGGCCGTCACGTCTCCCAGCGTGATCCCGGCATCCTGCAGGGCGCGATCCAGAACCGGCTGGATCACCTCGATGTGGCGGCGGGAGGCGAGCTCGGGAACGATCCCGCCATACGGGGCGTGCAGGTCCACCTGCGAGGCGACGACGTTGCTCCGGACGCGCCGACCATCCTCGAGAACTGCCGCGGCCGTCTCGTCGCACGAGGTCTCAATGCCCAGCACCAGCTCCATGATTCTTCAACCGCCCAGGTCACCCAGCGCCAGCGCCGGGTACCCGGAACGCCAAACGGCAATCAATTTCCGGAAGAAGGGAACCGAAGGAACTGAAGACATCTACACGACGGTTCGTGTTTCCTGAAGGAAAAGAGGACCCTCTGGCCTTGGCGGCCCGGGTACCCGGCGCTGGCGCTGGGTGATCATGGCGGTTCGCTGTTTTCTTCGGACTGGAGTTAGCCGGAGGTCTTCTCCTCGGCCTTCGGCGCGGGGCCGTTCTTCTCCAGGATCCGCGTGGCCTTCAGGATCTCGACGGCCCGCTGGAGCTGGACGTCCTTCTGCAGGTCCACGACGTCCCGGCGTCCGACCTCCACCCCCTCGCCCTGCTGCTCGCCGATCTTCTGCTCCCGCGGCGGCTCGCCCGCCGCCAGGCGGCGCGCCTCCTCTTCCCGTTCTTTCTGGCGCTGCGCCGTCTGCTCCGGCCGGGGTTGCTCCACGACGATGTCGGGCATGATCCCCGTGCCGTGGATGGAGCGGCCCCGAGGCGTGTAATACTTGGCCGTGGTCAAGCGCAGGCCCGACCCGTCGGAGAGCGGGATCACGGTCTGCACCGAGCCCTTGCCGAAGGTCTTAGTCCCCAGGATCACCGCCCGCCTCCAGTCCTGCAGGGCGCCGGCCACGATCTCCGAGGCGCTGGCCGATCCGCCGTTGACCAGAACCACCATGGGCCATCTGGGGAAGCCGTTGCTATGCTCGGCCGTGAAGCGGAGGTCCTGGTTCTTGAGGCGCCCCTGCGTGTAGACGATGAGCTGGCCCTTGTCCAGGAACATGTCGGTCACCGTCACCGCCTGGTTCAGCAGGCCGCCCGGGTCGTTGCGCAGATCCAGGACCAGGGCGGTGGCGCCGCTCTTCTGGGCCTGCTCCATCGCCCGTTCCAGGTCCTTGGTCGTCCGCTCCTGGAAGGAGCTGACCCGGATGTAATAGAGGCCGTCCCCCAGGTCTTTGCTGCGGACGCTCTTGACCTCGATGGTCTCGCGGACCAGGGTGACGTCGAAGGGCTCCAGGCTCCCCTCCCGGAAGATGCTGATGGTCACCTTGGATCCCTTGGGCCCGCGGAGCTTGCGCACCGCGTCCATCAGGGTCAGGTCCTTGGTGGGCTGGTCCTCGATCTTGACGATGCGGTCGCCGGGCTGGATGCCGGCGCGATCCGCCGGCGTGCCGTCGATGGGGGCGACGACGGTGAGCATCCGGTCCTTCACCGTGATCTCGATGCCCAGGCCCCCGAAACTCCCCTGGGTCTCCACCTGCATCTCCCGGAAGACGTCGGGCGGCATGAAGGCGCTGTGCGGATCCAGGGTTTCCAGCATGCCCTTGACCGCGCCGTAGATCAATTCCTTGGACTTCACCTCGTCCACGTAGTTGGCCTGGACCAGCGACAGGATCTCGGTGAAGACCTTGAGCTTCTCGTAGGTGTCCTCGATCGCCGTGGTGCCGTGCTGCACCCCGCCGGTGAGGACCAGGAGCACCAACGTCCCGGCGAGGATGACGCCCTTGAACCAACCGTTCTGCCGGATGGGAACCATGGAGCAACCCTCCCTCGGAAATCAAGCGGCCTTTTCTCATCCAGAGACATCAAGATCACCAAGGCCAACCATGGCGCCCTTGGCGACCCGGGTACCCCGCGGGAACGCGGGGTGATCATGGCGGTTCAATTCTCTGCCCCGCTTTCAGCGGGACTGGAGCCAGGCGAGCGGGTCCTGCGGCTTTCCCTTGTGGCGCAGCTCGAAGTACAGTTGCGGGCCCTCCAAGGACCCGGTGTCTCCCACCTTGCCGATCACCTGCCCGCGCGACACACTGTCGCCGGATCGGGCCCGGATCTCTGCGGCGTGGGCGTAGAGAGTGAAATACCCCCCGCCGTGGTCCACGATGATCAGGCGACCGTAGCCCTTGAACCAGTCGGCGTAGATCACCGCCCCGTCCGCCACCGCCACGAAGTCCCGCCCCTCGGGCGCCGCGATCTCGATGCCGCGGTTGAAAGTGACCGTGCGGAAACGGGGATGCTCCTGCCGTCCAAAGGTGGAGAGCAAGCTGCCGACGGCCGGCCAGGGCAACTTCCCCTTCAGCCGGGCGAAGCGGCCGTCATCGTGGATGTCCGGCGCGTCCTGTTTGCCCCCCGGGGACTCGCGGGAGGGTTCGCGTCGCACGGCCGTTCGGCCCGACCGTCGCTGGCGCTCCTCCTCGGCCTGCAGGCGCGCGATCAGGGTCTGGAGGTCCTTGGCCGATTGCTCCAGTTCCTTGATGGCGGCGAAGTGCCCCGCCTTCTCCTCCCGGACGCTGGCCAGGAGGATCCGCCGCTTGCGTTGCTGCTCGGCGATCTGGTTGCGGGTGGTGGCGGCCTTCCCCTTGGCCTCGGCCACCTCGGCCGTGTACCGCTCGAGCTCGGCCCGCTTTTCCGAGCTGTCGGCCAGGGTCGCGCTGAACCTCTGCATCAGACGCTGGTCCTGCCCGGCCACGGCCGACAGGTACTTGAGGCGGCGACCCGCGGCCGAGAAATCCTCGGCCGAGAGGAGCATGCGCACGTATCCGAACCGTCCCTGCTTGTACATGGCCCGCAGCCGCAGCTTCAGCAGGCCCCGGCTGCGGTTCAGACGCGTCTCGGCGGACGCGATCTCTTGCGTGAGCTTGGCGATCCGCTGGCTGCTCCCGCGGAGCTTCCCCTCGAGATCCTGCAGGGCCTCGGTCTTTCGCTTCAGCTCCTTGTCGAGGCGCGCCAACTCCTTGGCCAGGGACGCCTCTTTCTGGCCCGCCTCCCGCGCCTTTTCCCGCTCGCGGCCCAGCTCTCGCTGGACCTCCTTGAGCCGGTCGTGGCTCTCCTGGACCTTGGGCGATTTCGATTCGCCCGCCCACAGGATCGGCGCCGGCATCACGATCAGGACGCTGCCGACCACGACGGCGCCGGCGCATGCGAACCACCGAACCACCGGGACCCACGGCACCGCGGTGGATACCCACCGCCGTGGCGTGGGTGCCCCGAACCACCGAACGGAGCCTTTGGGCTTCACCATCCTCCGAACCCGGTCAGGTGCGCAGGAAGCGACCCACCGAGATGAGACTCCCGAAAGCGCCCACGCCGGCCCCGGCCAGGAGCATGGCGGCCGCCCAGCGGGGATCCAGGAAGCTGCCCACACCTATCCCGAAGATCTGTCCGGGCGTGAGCTGAAGCTGGTAGAGGGTGGCGCGGTACGCCCCAAAAAGGAGCAGGATCGCCAGGCCCGCGCCCAGGCCGCCCTGGATCAATCCCTCCAGCAGGAAGGGGGCGCGGATGTGCGTCTTGGTGGCCCCCACCAGCCGCATGATCTCGATCTCTTCCACCCGCGCGTACACCGCCAGGCGGATGGTGTTGCTCACGATGAGGACCGAGGCCATCCCCAGGGCCAGCCCGACGCTCAGGCCCAGCAGACGGAGCATCCGGACGGCGGCGGTCAGCCGGTCCACCCACTCCTGCCCGTACAGCACGTCCTCCACCCCCTCCAGGCGGCTCAGGAACGAGGCGAGCTGCCGGAGCGCCTCGGGTGTCTGATAGGCCTCGTGGATTCCGAGCTGGAGCGAGGCAGGGATGGGATTCTCCCCCAGGCCTTCGAGCAGCGACTCCTTCCCGCGCAATTCGCGCTTGAAATTTTGCAGGGCCTCTTCCTTGGAGGTGTAGGTCATCCCCTTCACGGCCCGCTCGCTCTGGATGCGTTTCTTGACCAGGGCCAGCTGTTCTGCAGTGATGCCGTCCTCCAGGAAGACCGTCACCTGAAACTGCTCCTTCCACTCGGCCACCATGGCCCCCAGGTTCCGGGTGATGATCAGGAAGATCCCCACGATGATGAAGGACACGGTGATGGTCCCGATGGAGGCCAAACCGCCCCACCCACCCCGCCGGATGTTGACCACCGCATCCTGGAGAATGTACCGGAGCCGATCCATCTTCCTCGGGGAGGTGATCAGGCGATCAGGCAATCAGGCAACTGGGCAATCGGGTAACCCGGAACCCCAGATTGCCAGATTGCCGGGTTGCCTAATTGCCGCTAGGGATGCTCCTCGACGATGCGACCGGCTTTCAAGATGAGGGTGCGCCGGCCCATGTCTCGCACCATGTTCATGTCGTGGGTGGCCACCACAACGGTCGTCCCCCGGGCATGGATGTCGCTGAGCAGCCGCATCACGTCCGCGGCCAGCTCGGTGTCGAGGTCGCCCGTGGGCTCGTCCGCCAGGAGCAGCCGGGGATCGTTCATCAACGCCCGGGCGATGGCCACCCGTTGCTGCTCGCCGCCCGAGAGCTTGTACGGGGTCATCTGGGCCTTGTGGCTCAGGCCGACCACCTTCAACAGGTTCGCCACCTTGCGCTTGCCGACAGAAGACGGCATCCCCAGGACCCGGTATACCAGGGCCAGGTTGTCGGCAATGGACCGGTCGCGCAGCAGCTTGAAGTCCTGGAAGATCACGCCGAAGCCGCGCCGCAACTGGGGAATGGCCCGCTCCGGGAGCTTGACGACATTGCGACCATTCACCAGGATCTGCCCCGAGGTCGGCCGCTCGTCGCGGAAGATCAAGCGGAGCAGCGTGGTCTTGCCGGCCCCGCTGGGGCCGGCGATGAAGACGAATTCACCCTTCTGGATGTGGAGATTGATATCGACGAGGGCCTCGACGTCCCTGGCGTACGTCTTGTACACATGGAAGAACTGGATCATGGGCGCAGCGTTGGGCTCCCCAACATGACCAGCATCATCCAGCTGCCTCCAGTCCCTCTGCAAGATGCGAAGGTAGCCTAACGGCTTTCCTTCACCTTTGCAATGAAAATTCAGGACAGGGCCGGCCCGGAATCCCTCGCGGAAATCCCGGAAAGCCCTTGACCCGGCCCGGGCGGCGCTGGCGGGGACGGCCGCGATCCTTCTTTGAGGGCTCCTGCCTTGGTCTGAGCGACAGCCTTGACTTCCACTCGGCAAACTGGATACATTGGCCCTGAGTTCGCCGCGCACGGGAAACATGCCGCCCGATTTCCTCCTCGAGTGCACCGCGTGCGGGAGTCAGACTGTCTGGGACACGGACGGCGTGCCCCCGGTCGGTCTCCCCGAGGTGGGCCACCCCGTCCTCTGGTTCTGCGAGACCTGCGGGCGGGAGGTGCGCCACACCATCGGGGGTCTCTACGTCCTCATCCACAAGCTGCACCACGAGATCTGTGTCGCCACCGAGCTGGACCGGAAGACGGTGGACCGGGTCATGACCCAGGTATACCGCCACCGGCGGGTGGCGTGCGAGGAGATGTTTGCCCTCCGCCTGGCCGCGGCCCAGGAGGTGGAGGATGTTGCCGGGGCGGCCGGGGTCTCCCTGGAGGTTGTCGAGCAGATCTCCGTGGCCGAGGCGGCCTGGATGCTTCGGCGCGGGTACATCGTGGAGGAATGTCCCGGCGACGCGTGAGGCTGGCAGGAGCGATCCGCATCGCCTGGACGGGCAGGCAGGCCACACCGGACAGACCGGCCGGCGGGGGGCGGGGAGTGGCCTGGGCGGCCCGGGAAAAACACGCGGGGTGAAGGGAGAACCCCTCACCCCGCGGAAGATGCCCAGGCCCGGCAGCGGGCGGCCCGGACTTACTTCTTGTTTCGCTTCTCGATGGGCTCGAAGTCGCGGATGGCCACGCCGCTGTACAGCTGCCGCGGCCGCGCGATCTTCTGCTCCTGGTCGGTGATCAATTCCTGCCACTGGGCCAGCCAGCCCGACACGCGGGGAATGGCGAAGAGGACCGTGAAGTAGTCGGTCGGGAAGCCCATGGCCTCGTAGATGATCCCGGAGTAGAAGTCAACGTTCGGGTACAGCTTCCGCTTGACGAAGAACTCGTCCTCCAGGGCGATTCGCTCGAGTTCCATGGCCATGTCGAGGAGCGGGTTCCTCCCCGTGACCTCGAAGACCTGCTCGGCCAGCCGCTTGATGATGCGCGCCCGGGGATCGTAGTTCTTGTACACGCGGTGGCCGAACCCCATCAGGAGCGCCTTGCGATCCTTCACGTCCTGGACGAACTGCGGGATCTTGTCCTTGGATCCGATCTGGCGCAGCATGCGCAAGACCTGCTCGTTGGCCCCGCCGTGCAGCGGCCCGTAGAGGGCGCACGTGGCCCCGGCCGCAGAGCAGTAGGGATCGGCCTCGGAGCTGCCGACGCTCCGCATGGCGTTGGTGCTGCAGTTCTGCTCGTGGTCCGCGTGCAGGATGAAAAGCACGTCCAGGGCCTTCTCCAGGATGGGATTCGGCCGGTACCTGGGCTCGGCCATCTTCCACAGCATGTTCATGAAGTTGCCGGAGTAGCTCAAATCGTTGTCCGGCATCACGTACGGCAGGCCCTTCATGTGACGATACGCCATGGCCCCCAGGGTGATGACCTTGCCGATGAGGCGGTAGATCTCCAGCTTCCGAGTCACGGCGTCCCGGACCTTCTTGGAAGCGGGGTAGAAGGTGGACAGGGCTGCCAGGCTGCTCGCCAGCATGCCCATCGGGTGGGCATCGTAATTGAACCCGTCCATGAACTTCTTGAGATTCTCGTGGACCATGGTGTGGTGGGTGATGTTGTGGGCCCACTCATCATACTGGGCCTTGGTGGGCAGCTCACCGTAGACGACCAGGTACGCCACCTCCAGGTAGTTGCTCTGTTCGGCGAGTTGCTCGATGGGGTAACCCCGGTAGCGGAGGATCCCGCGCTCCCCGTCAATGTGAGTGATGGCGCTCTTGCACGAGGCGGTGTTCATGAAGGCGGGGTCGTAACCCATCAGCCCGAAGTCGTCGTCCGACACCTTGATCTGTCGGAGGTCCGCCGTTTTGATCGCCGCCCCGTACGTGGGAAAGGTTCCATACTGGATGGGAATCTGGTAGGTCTTGCCGGTCCGGTTGTCGGTGATGGTCAGGCTGTCGGTGGCCATAACTCCCCTCCTTGTGCGTGGGTCCCGAGCCTCTTTTCGGATACGGGCGCCCTGGCGAACACCCGTGCACAGCGCGCAAACCTGGTGGGAGTGGTGGGAGACTAGACGAGAAGCCCGACCCCGCCTGCGGCGGGACCGACCCCCCTGCTTCCGACAATATATCCGGAACGGGTTTCCGACGCAAAGGAAACTCTTCGTGACAGAATCTTTGTTCACTTCTCAGAACCAGGATACATGACTGGTTCGGTGTTCATGTTGAGAGGCGGCGCCGGATGCCGTCAGGTGGCCCTGCCGGTCCCGTGCTCTTGCCCCTGGCGGAGGTCCCCGGGGAGCCCGGCAGGCGAGGCGGACTGTGCGGTCCGAAACTTAAACGACAGCCCAGATCCAACCGCACAGTCCGGGGGGAGAGTCCGAGGAGGGGCGGCGGCCCGCCCCTCTCGGTAGGGTCCGTGGGGAGGGCCGAGCGGTTGCTGCCCGGCTTGCAAGCGTGAGGGCCTTCCCCGCGAACTAAGGGGTCCGGCGAACTGTAGCCTAAGTTCCGGACCCCTTAGTAAGGAGGCAGGACCATGGTTCAGCGGGCGCGCGAACTCGTCCAGGAGGCCCGGCGCGGGATCGCGCCGGTGGAAGAGCGGATCCGGCAGCACCCATACTTGCAGGCACTCGAGGGACGCCGGGTGGCTCGCGGAACGCTGGCGATCTTCGCCGGCCAGCAGCGCCACATCATCGAAAGCGATCTCCGCAGCGTGGCCCTGATCGTGGCGCGCTCGGCTTCGCAGGCGACGCGGGACTTCTTCCTGGGGATGCTCCAGGGAGAGCGGGCGGCCCTGGAGGCGCTGGCGGCCTTCGGAAAAGCGGTGGGCATATCCGGCGGCGCCAGGCGGCCGAACCGCTCCCCGGCGCCTTCGCCTACAGCGCCTATGTCGCCTGGCTGGCCCTCTACGGATCCCCGACGGAGCTTGCCGGGGCGTTCCTCGTGAACCTGGAAGCCTGGGGAGCCAACTGTGCCCGGATGAGTCGTGCCCTGGGCGACGGCTACGGCCTCAGCGCGCAGGACGTCGCGTTCTTCGATCTGTTCGCGGCAGCCCCACCGGGGTTCGAGGAGCGGGGTCTGGACGTCGTGGACGAGGGATTGGCCGCGGGTGTGGAGCCCGCCCGCATCCGACGGGCCGCCCGGCTGCTCCAAGGCTTTGAACTCCTCTACTGGGACACGATGCTTCAGACCACGCAGGCCTGACGTGAGCGTCGAGGGGGGACTGCCATGACATCGAGCGCCAGGCCATCCGCGCGGCGCTGGAGCGGCATGGCGGGGTCCAGACCCAGGCCGCGGAGGAGCTGGGGATCAGCGAGCGGGTCCTGCGCTACAAGATGAGGAAGTACGGCCTGGAGCCCCGCTCCGCCTGACGCCGGAATTCCCACCACTGGTACCAGCGGCGTCGCCGTTGGTGCACCAAGGTCACCAAGGGCCTCACACATTTCAGGATTCTAAAGCCAGAGGCACGATCAAGAATCTTCAGGGGGACCCTGTGGCCCTCCGCGGGCAGATCATGCCATTGGATCTTTCTTGGTGTCTTGGTGCCTTGGTGGTGAGGAGTGTCTGGTTGATGGGGATCGTCAGCGGGAAGCCGTGGCGAGGTCGCGCAGCAGGCCCGCAATGCGGGCCTCCTCGGCAGAAGTGAGGGGATCGCCGTCGAAGCGGACGCGCTCGTAGAGGCTGGTAAGCTCCCGCACGGGGCCGTGCAGCTCTGGGCGACCGGCGAGGGCGGCGGCGAACTCGCGGGCGGTGGCGGCCGGGGACTGGGCGAACCCCCGCCGGGCCAGCAGGCGGATCATCCGTTCGTAGAAGACCACCCTCCTCCGTCGGGCCCGCACCCGGTTGAGGCCGAGGCTGCCCAGGGGGGCCCGTCGGAACAACACCACGCTCGCCGCCAGGACCGCCAGCAGAACCCCGGCGATGAGCCCGTACTGGCGCCAGAGGCGGCGCATGGTGCGCCAGACCTGGAAGGACCAGACATCCCAGACGTGGCCGATGCTCTGGCGAAAGGCCAGGGATTGGCGGCGCAGGTTCACGACGAGCTGGGCCTGGTCGCCCACGTTGTAGTCGATCACATACCGGTTCCACCGCATCCGCAGGGCGTCGAAATACTTCACCGCCCATCCACTCTCGGCAAAGGTCTGCCGGTCGAAGGTCCCCCGGGGCGAGGGATCGAAGGTCACCCAGCCGACCCCGGGGAAGAAGACCTCCACCCACGCGTGGGCATCGCGCTGCCGCACCGCGAGGTACTGCCCGAGTTCGTTCCACTCTCCCCGCTGGAAGCCGTTCACCACCCGCGCGGGAATCCCCTGGGCCCGCAGCAGGATCGCCATGCTCGCGGCGAAGAACTCGCAGTTCCCCGCCTTCCGTTCAAAGAGGAAATCATCCAGCGGATCCAGGTCTGATTCCGGCCGCAGGTCCAGGCTGTAGGCCAGGGTCTCGGTGAGGTATGCCTCCACGCGGCGGGCGACCTCGTATGGGCTCTCCGCACCCGCCCCCAGCTCGCGCGCCAGCGCCCGGAGACGCGGCGAGATCTCGGGGAGCTGCAGGTAGGTCTCGCGGACCTCCCGCGGATAGTCCCCCGCCCGGGAGGGCCGGCGTAGGTCGGCCCCCGAGATGCGCGGCGGCTGGGAGGTCGCCAGGTAGCGCAGTCGCGACGACGGGGGCGCGGCCAGGTTCAGGCCCTCGCCCACATCCGCCGTCAAGGCGGCAAAGCGGCCCTGAATCGTGACGACCCGCGGGAGGCCGAAGATCACCTCGGCGCCGATGGGTTCGAGGAACACCTCGTAGCTCAGGAACGGCGCTCCCCACTGCGGCGGCAACACCGAGAAGGAGCCGTCGCGGCTCCGGCGGACCGGCGTTCGCGCGGGATCCTTGAGGGACCAGGAGCGGCCGTCGAAGGTGTCGAAGGCAACGCCCCGCCAGCGGAGATCGGGAAGGCGGTCGGGATGCACGGCGCCCGGTTGAAAGCTGATGCGCATGACGATGGTGGGGTCGTTCTGGATGGTGCCGTAGGCCCCCAGGTCCACCCGGTCGGTGAAGCCGGTGGTCAGCGTCCCCAGCTGGGCCTTCAGGGGGAGGTACGTGCGGCCGACCCGGGGGATGGCGAGGAAGATGGCCAGGGTCAGGAGCAGCGAGGCGACGGCCACGCCCACCGTGCTCAGGAAAAAGCCGGGGGAGAGGAGGCCTGGCCCGGCCAGGAGGTCGCGGCTCCGCTCCGGGAGGGCGACGTCCGTCTCCCGTTTGAGGTGAAACAGGATCACTGCCCAGGTCCCCAGAATCATGTACAGGCTGAAGACCAGGAGGAAGCCGAAGCTCACGGTGAGGGTGGAGGCGCCGACGAGCTGCAGGAAGGTCAGGATGAAGAGGTCCAGAAGGTCGCGGTGGCTCCGGGTGTTGTAGAGCTTGTAGATCTCCAGGAAGAGCAGCAGGTGGATGACCCCAGCCATGAAGGACTCGGCCAGGAAGAGGAAGTCCAGGACCGCGTATCCGAGGAAGATCCCCGTGAGCACGTCCCAGAGCCGGCGGTAGTTCGGGAAGCGGGCGCGGATATCGTCGGCCCACCAGCTTCCCCCGATGGCGACGAGGACCACCAGCTGGCTCGGCCAGTCGAGGATGCTCGTGAGGTACAGGGCACCAAAGGCGTCCAGGACCAGGAGGTAGATGGTCAGCTTGAAGAGTTCGGCGAAGGGCACCATTACGCCTGTGCGGTGGATCCCGCTCGACGATCGTCCAGCCGGATGCGGATGGTCCGCCCCGGCTCTCGCGGGATCGCCAGGCGGCGCGCCGCCGCCGGTGCCTCGTACAGCGCCAGCCGCTCCAGGATCCGGTCCAGATGCGCCTCCCCCTGCCCGATCCCGGTGGACCCCTGGGTGGTCACCAGTTGCACCTGGTACTCCCGGCGGATGGCAAAGGCGGCGATCGACGCAGCATAACTGATGCCGTCCTCGACCACGCCGGGTGGCGTGGCTGGCTCCGGATCCTCCACGATCAGGCACACCTGTGGCCGATCCTCGTCCTCCAGCTCTTTCACCATCAGGTCGCCGGCCTTGGCCGACGTCTTCCAGTGGAGTAGCCGGGAATCATCGCCCGGGCGGTAGGGCCGCAGGTTGTGGAGGCCGGCCCCGTGGCCGCGCCGGTCCCGTTCCCGCCAGCCGGGCGTGAGGGCGGCCGGCACCTCGCCGTTGGCGAGGGGGCGGATGGCCGGGTAAACCAGCACCGGGTCGGGGAGGATGGGGCGGCTCACCTTGGCGAAGAGGCCAAAGGGAAACCGGGTGAGCAACCGCACCCCCGGCAGGCAATGCCGGCCGCGGCGGGGGAAGGTGAGGACGTACTGCCAGATCTCGCGGCGTTGCGGCGAGACCTTGAGCAAGAAGTGGCTGGCGGTCCGGCCCCCGGCCGGGTCTGCCTCGGTCAGGTGCAGGGCATACGAGGGCAGCCGCCGCTTTCGATTGGTGAGCCACAGCCTGAAGGATGCCGGAGCGCCCGCGAACAGGCGGGACGGCAGCTCCCGCTGGAGGCGGATGCGCCGCATGGTCTGCTCGGACAGGACCCCCGAGACGGCCATGAAGGACAGCATCATGGCCAGAATCAGGTAGAGCAGGTTGTTCCCGGTATTGGTCGCCGCGAGACCCACGGCGAAGGAGGCGCCGATGAACCACCAGCCCTCGCGCGTGGGCCGGATGGTTCGTGGAAGCCAATACTGCTTGCGTGTGGGCTGAGGAGCAGGGGGGCGCGGGGGCTCGGCCGTCCTCTGTCTGGTGGTCATGCGAGGCACAGGATCAGCAGAATCAAGAGGAAGATCCGAAGAATCTCGGCTCAAGGCTCTCGGCTCTCAACTCTCAGCGGGGGACGGGAACTTCTTGAAGGATCTCGTGGATCACCGTCTCGGCGTCGTCGTGTCGGTCCCCGGCGGCCTCCCAGCGGGCGCGTGGAATCACGCGATGGGCCAGGGCCGGGATGGCGAGCTGCTTGATGTCGTCGGGGACGCAGTACGACCGCCCCTCGGTAAGGGCCAGGGCCTGCGCCGCCCGCACCAGGGCCAGCGATCCGCGGGGGCTTACGCCCAGGGCCAAGGCGGCGTGGCTCCGCGTGGCCTGCACGATCGCCATGACATAGCCCAGCAGGCTCTCCTCAACCTTCACGGTCTCCACCTGCGCCTGGAGGTCCTGCACCGCCTCGCCACTCAGGACCGGCCGCAGGCGGTCGAGGACGGCCGCGCCCGCCCCACGGAGGATCAGCCGTTCGTGGCTCTCGTCCGGGTAGCCGATCCGGATCCGGAGGAGGAACCGATCCATCTGGGATTCCGGCAGGGGGTGGGTTCCATGATACTCCAGGGGATTCTGGGTGGCCAGGACCATGAACGGCCGGGGCAGGCGGTACGTGTGGTGGTCCAGCGAGACCTGGGCCTCGTTCATGGCCTCGAGGAGGCTGGACTGCGTCTTGGGAGTCGTCCGGTTGATCTCGTCGGCCAGGATGATGTTCGCAAAGATCGGGCCCGGCTTGAACTCGAACTCCGACTTCCGCGGGTCGAAGACCGACACGCCCAGGATGTCGGAGGGCAGCAGGTCGCTGGTGAACTGGATGCGCTGGAAGCTGAGGCCCAGGGATTGGGCCAGGGCCTGGGCCAGGGTGGTCTTTCCCACGCCCGGGACGTCCTCGATCAGGAGGTGCCCGCGGGCCAGGAGCGCCACGATGGCCAGACGCACCACCTCGGGCTTGCCCACGAGGGCCTGTTCGATGCTGGCATGCAGGATTCGGATGGTGTCAGCGAGGGGCATGTTCAAGCCCGTCGGCCCCCTTCGCGGAAGCCGATTCGCGGGTTCGCGTCTCTGTCGGGGTGAACGGCCCGGAACCGGCCTGGAA